>SXKJ01000146.1 GCA_005778115.1 Planctomyces sp.
GTTAGGAGCATGACGCTATTTGGCAGAATTGGATTGTCAAGCACCTTGATTAAATGCCCCACCGGTCAACATGCGACGGGTTTCGGGACCATCAACGAATGTGGGCTGATTGGAATCAGGGAGCCGTTCTTCAAAGTGAAAAATCACTGGTTATCCAAATCAATGCCATAGACTTGGCGAAGTCGGTTGACCGTGGCTGAGACCTCTGAGTCGACCTCGTTAGGATGCATCGCGCCTTCGTCAACAAAGTGCGTCGCCAAGTCTTGCAAGCGCTGTTGATCAAGGGATGCAACGAAGATCAGCAGCAAGCGGCGTTCAACCAGGTCGCTCAGCGTGCGGACCCACTCATGGCGGATGATGTCACGAACGTGGGACAGGTTGGAAACCTGCCCCACGTTGCGGTCACGCGAACTTGCGAGACGCGGCATTCGCAGTCGCGAAAGCACTCGATCCGCGACCTCTTCGCCGAGCGCTCGGCAAGTGGTCAGCTTGCCGCCGATGAGCGTCAGGATCGGGGTCGGACCGCGTGTGTTCTCTTCAGTCCAGTGGCCTCGCGGGATTGAACTTGGCGAGTCGGCTCGGTTGAAGGGGAGTGGGCGGACGCCGGAGTAGCTCATTACGACGTCCTTACGAGTCAGCCGCGCGGCGGGGACGACTTCGTTGACCAAGTCGATCAAGTAGTCGATCTCGCGCGGTTCGGCGACGGCGGTTTCTGGACGCGCGTCGAACGGTTCGTCGGTTGTGCCGACGAGCGTTTGTTCTTCGCCAAATGGCAACACGAAGACCATACGGCCGTCGCTCGCTTCGGCGTAGATGCCGCCGTCGCCAAGGGCAGTTCGCAGTTCTTGATTCGCCGTGACGAAGTGACTCCCCTTCGTGCCGCCGAAGAGTCTTGGAGAACCGATTCGCCAGTCGGCCAGCGTCGCATCTCCCCAAGCTCCGGTCGCGTTGATGATGATGTCCGGATGCAATGTAATCGGTGCATTACGCCCCAGACGGTCGATCAGGCGGACATCGAGGCCGTGGAATTCCGCAAGCGTGTGCGTGTGGACGTCGAACGTCAGCGATTGTTCTCGCGCGAGTTGCTGAGCATCGTCGAGCAGCGCGATCGTGAACCGTTCGGGCGAGAGAATCTGAGCGTCGAAGTATTCGCAGGCGAATGGGTATGTAGGGTGGGTCGAGGTACGAGATCCACCAAGATCGGTCGCAATGTTGGTGGGTCTCGATGACTCGACCCACCCTACGGGAGTGCCGGCCAGCCAGTCGTACATCCAGAGTCCGAGTCGGATCACATACAAGCCGCGTTCGCGGGCGTTGGGACAACATCGCAGCCAGAAGCGGCCGAGCCACGAGCGATCCCAGCCGAGAAACGTCAGCATGCTCCAAACCAGTCCGCCGAAGCGGCGGCGGACGGGGATTCGGAGCCGCAATTGCCGGACAAACTGCGGGGCGGTCTTCAGGAGGATCGCGCGCTCGCGCAACGATTCGCGGACGAGCGCGACGTCGCCCCGCTCAAGGTATCTCAGGCCACCGTGGATCAGTCGCGAGGAGCGTGACGTGGCACCAAACGCGATGTCATTCGCATCCACGACGACGACCGAGACGCCGTTGAGCGTCAATTCGCGTGCGACCGCCGCGCCGTTAATGCCGGCCCCCACGACGAGCACCAGTGGCGACGAGCCGACTTGGTTGGGATCAGTTTGCATGAGAGGTAGGGTACTGACGCCACCAGCGGTGCCGCGACTGTCGAGACGGCTTCGGTGTTGGCGTGCTTGATTCACTGGATGGGGACCGTCAGAATGCGCGCCTCACTTCGACCGCCCAAGCGGTTTTTCCGCTTTCTTGGTCACTATTCGTCGCACGAACGCTTACTCTGAGACAACCTCAAGGGTCCAAAACATGTCACTGAAACTGATGCCGGGAGCGACTGTCGGAATCGACTTGGGAACCACCTATTCGACGCTGGCGCAAATCGACAAGGAAGGCAACCCCGTCGCTCAGATGAACGCCGACGGTAAGCCAATCACCCCCTCGGTGGTGTTGCTGGGCGACGATGGCAAGGTCATCGTCGGTCCCTCCTTTGAACGCATCGCCGTGGAGGACTCCACGCACGTCATCGAGGCAATTAAACGCGAGATGGGTAACAAGGCTTACTTCGTTGTCTATCAGGGCAAGAAGCTGACTCCGGAATTCATTTCCGCGTTGATCCTGAAGAAGCTGAAGCAAGACGCCGAGGTGTCGGTCGGTCCGATCGCTAACGCGGTCATCACCGTGCCGTACTACTTCAACGACGTGCGCCGCAAGGCGACGCAGGATGCCGGCCGTATCGCGGGCCTGAACGTCATCGACATCATCAACGAGCCGACCGCCGCGACCTTGGCCTACGCCTGGACGAAGGGGGAATTGGGACGCACGGATCTCGCCCAGAAAGAACGCACGGTCATTGTTTACGATCTGGGTGGCGGTACGTTTGACGTGACCGTCGTGCGTTACACGCCGACGCACTTCAAAGTACTCGCCACCGACGGCGACGTGATGCTGGGTGGTCTCGACTGGACGCGCCGCATCGTCGATCACGTCTCGACGCAGTTCAAAACCAAGTTCGGTGTTGATCCGCGCGAAGACCCGGAAACATTGCAGTCGCTCAGCCAGGACTGTGAATTGGTCAAGCGCGAACTGTCGCAGAAGAATCAAACGCAGATCGCTGTGTACTGTAAAGGAAACTCGTTGACCATTTCGATGACGCGCGGCGACTTCGAGCGGATCACAGCGGACTTGCTGCAACGCACGCGGGACACCACCGAACTGGTGCTGCAACAATCGGGCGTCGGCATGAACGGTTTGGATGACCTGATTCTGGTCGGCGGTTCGACCTACATGCCGATCGTCGAAAAGATGCTGACCGAAGTTGCCGGTCGTCCGCCGTCACGCGACGTCCAGCCGGAAGAGGCGGTCGCGCAGGGAGCCGCCATTCACGCCGCGATCCTTGAAGCCAAAGCCACGGGCGGTGAAAGCCGCATGGGCAAGATGGTCATCAACCGACTGCGGGCCGTGCAGACCAGCGATGTCAATTCGCACTCGCTGGGGGTCAAGATCACCGATCCGCACAATCGAAGTCGCAAGATCAACCACATCATGATCCCCAAGAACACGTCGATCCCCTTTAACGTCAAACAGAAATTTGTGACCACGTCAGCCAACCAGCAGCGGATTCACGTCAGTGTGCTGGAAGGGGACGCGATGGACCCGGACGCCTGCGAGCAGATCGGCGATTTCTACATCACCGGTTTGCCCCCCAACCTGCCGGCGGGTTCGCCGGTTGAGGTGACTTACTCGTATGACTCGAGCGGCCGCATCAGTTGCACGGGCATGGAATTGACTAGCAAGAAAGCCGCTTCGACGGAGATCGTCCGAGGCGGATTGCAGTCGAACGACGTGGATTTGTTCCAAGTTCTCGCACGGGATTATCACGTTGAGTAAATGCCCCAAGGTCCAAATCCCAATGTCCAATGAATGACGAAGATTCAAATTCCAATGCCCATTGAAACGCTCGCCTGACTGCTCCGCGCTAAGCTCAAAGGCTCCATTTGGGTTTTGGACATTCGGATTTCATTGGTCATTGAAGCTTGGGCCTTGGACATTCCAAACACACGAATGTTTGGGACATAGAATCTAACCGGAGGTTCGCCGTGCCATTGGACGTCTACAAGGATTGGCTGGGGATCCCCGACGGCCCGCGTCCGCCCGACCATTACACGCTGCTGCGGTTAGTTCAATTTGAGGACGACACCGAGAAGATTCGCGCGAACTATCGCAAGCTCAACGGGCACGTCCGCAAGTACGCGACCGGGCAGTACTCGGTGAAGTCCCAGGAACTGCTTAACGAGTTGGCCAAGGCGATGCTCTGCCTGACCGATCCCGAACGGAAGCGGGAGTACGACGAAAGCCAGGGTCGCGAATTCCCAGAAGAGTTATCGCGTATCGGAAATCGCCTGACGGAAAACGTTCTGGCCGAGCAAGGGACGATCACCAAGCAGCAGATCAAAGAGGTCAAAGAATTCGCCGACAAGCGCGGCCTGACTGTGCGTGATGCCGTCGTGCAGATGAAGTTGACCGACGTGGAAACCGCCACGCGAGCCTTCGCGGTGGAACTTGGTCTGTCCTTCGTCGATCTCGCGGAAACGCTTCCCGACGACAGCGTGCTGGACCGTGTCGCGCGAGCCAGCGTGCGCCGCAACTCGATCATCCCGCTGTTCGTGGACGAGGACTACATCCTCGTCGCCTGCACCGACGAGATCACGCACGATCTGGAGCAGGAACTCCGTCTCTCGTTCGACCTGCCGGTGCGACCGGTGCTCGCCACTCCGCAGGCGATCAAGCAAGCGATCTCCAAGTATTACCCGCCGGGGACACGCGAAACACCGGTGGTGGTGAAGAAGGAAGCCACGGCGGCTGCGTCTGAACCGAAGAAAGGTAAGAAGGCTGATAAGGCTGCCGAGCAAACTGCGGCCGCGCCCGCCCAGAAAGCCGCCGCCGGACCACACCGTTATTGGTCACAGCTCACGCCGGACGAGCAAGCGGAACGCAAGCAATGGGGCCTGCTGCTCATGTGCTGGTTCACGATTGGCTCAGTCGTGCTCGATCAGGTTGTGATCTTCAAGTTTTGGACGTCGTATCCGATCTTCGTCTTCCTGCCGATCTTCGTGGTCCCCTCGATCGTGTTGTGGGTCAAAAAGGTCTATTGGAAGTGACCCGTGGCGACAGGCGGCTCGCCTGTCGTTCGCAGGCAGGCGAACCGCCGGCTCTACGTGGGCAGCGGCAGTTCTTTTGGCCATTCGCTTTCGAATTGCAGCGTCTCGCCAGTCAGCGGATGCTCGAACTCCAGCTCCATCGCGTGCAACGCCAGTCGCGATACCGGTTGCTCCGTCACAATCGGCCCGTACTTCACGTCGCCCAGGATCGGGTGCCCCAACTCCGCCAAGTGGATGCGGATTTGATTGGTCCGTCCTGTCTCCAGCCGGCATTCAAGCAGCGTCTGACCGCGCCAGCTTTTCAGCGGCTTCACATGCGTGATCGCCAATTGCACGTCGGCTGAATCCGTGATCGACTTATCGTGCGGACGTTCCACGCTGCCACGTTTTCCGTCACCTCGATCGCGCACGAAGTGAGTCCGAATGGTCTGCGCGGCGACTCGGCCCTTGACGATCGCCCAATAAACGCGACTCGGCGTTCGAGCCGCGAACTGTCGTGTCAACGCCTCGCGAGCTTCCAGCGACCGAGCCACCACCAGCAACCCACTGGCGTCGCGATCCAACCGATGGACGATGAACACCGCTTGTTCTTCTGGCTGCAGTCGTCGCCCTTCGTAGTCGGCAAGGACGCGCGGCAGCAGCTCGTCGAGCGACGGGATCGTTGACGCTCCAGGCTTGTGAACTTTCGCCTCTGCCGCCGGCCGTTCGGTCAACATCCCTGCCGGTTTCTCGGCGACAATGAGATCCTCATCGTAATACCGGATGCAGATCTGCTCGTGACGCGGCGCTTTCGGCCGCGGCTTGTCCGAAAGCTCAACACGATCTCCAACTGTCAGCCGCCGCGCTTCGTCCTGACAGAGAACTCCGTTGATCGCGACGCGCCGCGCGGCCAACGTCTCGCGGGCCAGCTTCCAACTGAGCTCCGGCCACCAGGCTCGTAACGCAGCCAGAATCGTTTTCCCCGCGAGCGAATCATCGACGGCGTTGGTTTGTGCGTGTGCCATGAATCAGTTCGTAGTCAACGTAGGTCAGCCTTTCCAGGCTGACCCGATCAAGATTCGACGTCGATTGCCAATTCGGGTCAGGCTGGAAAGCCTGACCTACGTGATCAACTCCCGGATCACTTCGCCACCGAATTGGCTGAGTTGTTTGAAACGCCCCGCGTGCAGGTAAGTCAGCCGGTTGTCATCCAGGCCGAGCAATTGCAGCAGCGTGACGTGCAAGTCGCGGACGTGATGCACGCACTCGACGGCAGTTGCTCCGAGTTCATCGGTCGCGCCAATCGTGTGTCCCGCGCGGACGCCGCCGCCGGCCAGCCAGATAGTCATTGCTTTCGGATTGTGATCGCGACCGAACGCGGTCCCCATGCGGACTCCGTTATCGGGAGTACGGCCGAACTCGCCGCACCAAACGACGAGCGTGTCCTCGAGCAATCCGCGCCGCTTGAGATCGATCAACAGCGCGGCGATCGGCTGATCGACTTGCCGAATCAGATTGCCATGAGCACGCTCGATGTAGTCGTGCGAATCCCACGTCCCGGCGTAAAGCTGCACGAAGCGAACGCCGCGCTCGACCAGTCGCCGCGCCAGCAGACACTTGCGACCAAAAGCGTCGGTCGGTTCTTGGCCGATGCCGTACAATTCCTGTGTGGGTGCGTCTTCTTGGTTGAGGTCCAGGATTCCGGGCACTTGCATCTGCATCCGAAACGCCAATTCATAAGCATCCATTCGGACCGCGAGGTCGAGTTGTTCGGGACGTTCGGCAAGATGCGAAGCATTGAGCTTGGTGAGCAAATCGAGATTCGCCCGCTGATGTTCTCGCGTGACACCGGACGGCGGTGACAAATCCAAGATCGGCGAGCCTTTCGCACGCAACGGTGTCCCCTGCAATTGAGCCGGCAAAAATCCATTTCCCCAATTCGCCGGCCCACCCTGTGGGTAGCTCACCTCTGGCAACACGATGAAGCCGGGCAGATCACTGTTGAGCGTCCCCAGGCCGTGAGTCACCCAAGCACCAAGCGCCGGGTCGCCGCTGAAGCGATTGCCCGTGTTCATCTGAAACATCGCGGTCGGATGATTCACAGAATCGACCTGGCAACCACGAAAGAAGCAGATGTCGTCGGCACAACTCGCCAGATGCCGCCAGTTCTCGCACATGTCCGCACCGCACTCACCCGCTTTGCGAAAGCGGAACGGGCTGGCGACGTAATACCTCTTACCGCTGCTCATCGCCGACTGCATGGCGTCGTTGCGCTGGAATTCTTTGAGATGCAGTTTGGTCAGCGCAATTTTTGGATCAAACGTGTCGACGTGCGAAGGACCACCTTCCATCATGAGAAAAATGCAGCGAGTCGCTCGCGCTCGATGATGTCTCACTCGGCTGGCCAGCGGGTTCGCCGAGGCTTCGCCCGCCAACAGTGCCGTCAGCGCAACGCTGCCGAGCCCGGTTCCCAGACCAAACAAGGCTTGTCGCCGACACACAGATTCGATGGGGGTCATGGTTTAGTCCTCATCCCAGCGATGTTCACATACCCCACCGAGCTTGCCTCATTGGTATCTACACAACTATCCGCACTTGAGGATGGGGAATGGTAACGAGACGTCACGAACGAGTTGTTTGAGGTCACTGAGATCATGGTGTTCGAGATATTCCAGCATCGTCAACACAAC
>SXKJ01000147.1 GCA_005778115.1 Planctomyces sp.
GGCAACACACCCTGTAAACTCATGCCCGGCCTCCCTGCGGCGTTGAAGTGCTGATGTCACAACACCTTCTACGCCCTCGCGGGCCGCTTCATTGGATACGCATGAATAATGTGGGCTAACGGTCGCGGTACGGTTTTGAAACGGCTTCGCGCAAAAAATAGAGCACGCTCAGCCTAGTTGGCCGAGCGTGCTCTTGTTGTTTGCTCGATCGTTGCTCGAGGTCTACTTCTTCGCCTTATCGTCGGCGACTTTCTTCTGGACGTCGAGCGCCTCCGTATTGACCGTCTTGGCGACTTTCTCGGACAGCTTCTTGGCGAGCAATCCGCTGGGATCGCAACCGGCGGCGACCGAGACGATCTTGCCGCCCTTGGCGATCAAGAAATTGGTCGGCATCGTCTTGGTCTCGAAGGTGTTCCACGCTTCGCCTTTGGTATCGACGGCATAGAGCATGTCGAGCTTCTTCTCTTTGACATACGCGGCGACCTTGGAATCTGGCTCGCGGAAGACAGCCACCGACGTCAGGCCGAGATCCTTGTAGCCCTCGTGAATCGCCTGGAAGTAAGCCAGCTCTTTGTCACATCCCGAACAGCCGCAGGTCAGCCGGACGAGAACCGGCCCCTTGGCGGTCAACTCGGAGAGATTGATCTCCTTGCCGTTTGCGTCCTTGATCTTGAAGTCGGGAGCCTGCGTGCCGACATCGACTTTCTTCGGTGCTGCTGGCTTGGCGTCGACCTTTTCGGCGGGCTTAGCCGGCTTGGCATCTTCCGCGACGGCCAGACTGGTCGTGAGCAGCAGTGCGGACGCAAACGCGAGCGAACGAATCATGGGCGGGCTCCTTGTGAGAAAACAGGCGGGTAAGAACGCAAACACAGGAATTCCAAACTCGTAGGGGGATCAGTCTAACCAGGTGCTCTCGCGAAAACCAAACGGAAAACGATGGCAACGACCACGAACATTCCGTCGGAACAGGTGAGTTGCTCCACGAGTTCTGGCTCGACAAGATGCTTCTCACGATAGGACACGCCAAGATCGGTCGCCGTCTCACGAATCTCAACTGGAGTCACACTTCGCAATGAACAACTTATTTCCCTTAGACGTTCTGTCTCGGTTCCTGCATGTGGCAGTCGCGATCGTGTTGGTCGGCGGCACCGTTTTCATGCGCTTCATTTTGATGCCAGCGGCTAAGGAACTTCCCGAAGCCGAGCACGATCAATTGCGACAACGGTTGCTCGCCCGGTGGAAGCGAGTCGTTCATGGCGGCATTGGCGTATTCGTATTGAGCGGCATTTACAACTACATCCAACAGCGACCGAACCATGCGGGCGACAAACTCTATCACGCGCTGATGGGGACGAAGTTCCTATTAGCCATCGGAGTGTTCTTCATCGCTTCCGCACTGGTAGGGCGATCGGCGACGTTCGAGAATATGCGACAGAACCGCGCGAAGTGGATGGGGTTGATTGTGCTGCTCTCGGCGTTGATCGTCGGCGTCTCCGGGTTTGTGAAAGTTCGCAAGCCAAAGGGGAAATCCGTCGAACAGTCTCAATCTCGACAGGTTGAGAAATACCTCGCGGCAACCAGCAGCAGTTAGGAACGATTTCGTCCCACGCTCCGTCCAATCCGCGTCGTAAGCCACGGCGGCTGGGAAGGAGAGCTCACCATGACACGCTACAAAAACCCGGTAATGAAACAATTGGCGGACCAGCAGGTGCGCTACGCCCCGCAGCCGGTTCGCTTAGAACAAATGCAACGTGCGGAGGAACTCATCGCTGAGTTGAGCCCGCGCGGGACGTACTGGTACGAAGACCTCTGCCAAAAGCTTACGAACTTCCGCCCTGATCGTTATCCGAATTTGACGCTGACGGGCGACGAAGCGGCTCACGACCTGTACCGCTTCGTCGAAGACCTCTCCGATAGCGCGAATCTCACGACCGACATGATCGACGAGCCGGTGCTCTCAATTGAAGACGTCAGCGAGCGATACCACGTCTCAACCAAGACAGTCACGCGATGGCGGCAGCGCGGCTTGGTGGCTCGGCGATTTCGAGTCGGCTCGCGCAAGCAGATCGGTTTCTTGGAATCGTCGGTGCGTCGCTTCGTGCTCCAGAATCGTGACGATGTTGCACGCGGCAGCCGGTTCAGCCAACTGACCGATGATGAAAAACTCCGCATCCTGGGTTGGGCGCGGCGGCTGGCCAAATGGGGCGCAAATCCCAGCCAGGTGGTCCGACGTGCGGCCCGAAAATTTGAACGGGCTCCCGAAACGATCCGCTACACGCTCAGACAATACGACAAGCAGAACCCGGAGAACGCCGTATTCCCCCAAGCGACCGATCCTTTGACCGACGAAGAAAAGCGAGAACTTTATCGCCTCGCGCGGCTCAACGTGTCGGTCGAAAAGCTGGTCACGAAATTCCGCCGGACTCGGTCCAGCGTGTATCGCCTGATCTCGGAAATGCGAGCTCGCAATCTGATCGATCATCCGATCGAGTTCATGGATCACGATTCATTCCCCCTCCCGAATGCGGACGAGGTCATCCTTGGCCCTCCGCCCGCTCGTGAAGAATCCGACGAGGCTCATGCTCAGCCAGCGGGCCTGCCGGCGTATCTCGAAAGTCTCTACCAACTGCCGCTGTTGACTCGCGAGGAGGAGGGCTACTACTTCCGCAAAATGAATTACTTGAAGTTCAAAGCAGAACAACTGCGCAAGACGCTCGACCCGCAGCGGCCAAAGGCGGGTGTGATGCGCGAAGTCGAGCGGTTGCTGGAGGAATCGCTGACGACCAAGAACTTCCTGATCCGCAGCAACCTGCGGCTGGTCGTGTCGATCGCCAAGAAGCACATGCGGTCGAACACGAACTTCTTCGAGACGGTCAGCGACGGGAACATGTCGCTGCTGCGAGCGATCGAGAAGTTCGACTTCAGCCGTGGCAACAAGTTCTCGACCTACGCTTCGTGGGCCATCATGAAGAACTTCGCCCGCACGATTCCGGCCGAGCACACCCAGCTTGACCGTTACAAGACCGGCGCAGACGAAGTCTTCCAGATGTCTTCCGACAACCGTGGCGACCAGTTCCAAGCGGAGCGTGAGAACCACACGCAGCACGACATCCTGATGCGAATTCTCGAACGCCTGGACCCGCGTGAGAAGGAGATTCTGTTGCTCCGCTTCGGCCTTCGCCCCGGCGATGAGCCAAAGACGCTAGAGGAAGTCGGTCACCGATTCGGTGTGACCAAAGAACGTGCTCGCCAACTGGAAGCCCGCGGCTTGAAGAAGCTCCGCCAAATCGCCGCCGAAGAGAAGCTCGACATTCCAGGCATCTAATGCGACCGCATGCTCGCGCTCGTAGTGACCCCATTAATGTGGTCGAGACTGACCCCATAAATGGGGGCACTACGAGCGCTAGCAAAGCTCGTCGACCGGTGTGCCGAAGGGCAGGACCGGGTGGGGGCGGCCGGCGCGGTTGACGTATTGGCGATTCACGTCCACGCCGAGATGGCGATAGATCATTGCCAACACATCTTGCGGAGCTTTCGGATTCGCCTTCGGGAAGGCGGCGTGAGCATCGGACGAGCCGACAACTCGGCCACCTTTCACCGGACCGCCGGCGAGCACCGCACTGAAGACGTTCGGATAATGATCCCGACCGGCGTTGTTGTTGACTCGCGGAGTCCGGCCAAATTCGCCCCAGCCAACGACGAGTGTCGTGTCGAGCAAGCCGCGCTGATCGAGGTCTTCGATCAAAGCCGAGTACGCACGATCCCAGCGCGGCAGGAAGCCGAGCCGCAGTGATTCAAAGCCTTTGACGTGCGTATCCCACCAACGCAGATCGACGGTGACAATGCGAACGCCGGCTTCGACCAGTCGGCGGGCCAGCAGTATGCGTTGGCTCCAAGCGGGAGCACCGCAGCGGTCAATGGCTTTCGGATCGAACGCGGGCATGAATCCATAGCGTTCGCGGATCTCGCGCGGTTCGGCGTCGAGATTGAAGGCATCGCGCGCGGCGTTGGAACTCAAGATTCCCCAGGCGGTGTTCTGGAAGCGGTCCATCGCGGTCATCTGGCCGGAGCGATCAATCTCCGCACGGATGCGATCGAAGCCTTGCAGGACATCGCGTCGCGGGCCAAGCCGATCCGCCGTGATGCCGTCGGCCATCGCGAAATTTGGAACGGTGAAAGGGCCGTCGGCCGCCGGATCGGCGATCGTCTCAAACGGCTTGTGAGCAACTCCCAAATACGCCGAGTTCGCTCCCGGCAGCAACTTCGGGATCATGACGTAGGCCGGCAGGTCGCGATTCAAATGGCCGAGTTGTTCGGAGGCGATGCTGCCGCAGCTCGGATGAATGTTTTCATCGGCGTTCGGGCCGGAATTGTAGCCCGTGAAACAAATCTGATCGCCGGTCGAATGTCCGGCGTCGTGATGGTGCAGGCTGCGAATGATCGACCACTTGTCTTGGCAAGCGGCCGACATCGGCAGCATGTCGGACAGGATGATGCCGGGGACTTTGGTCGGGATGACGCCGAACTCACCACGATACTCGACGGGAGCTTCCGGTTTAGAATCCCACATGTCTTGATGTGCAGGTCCGCCGCGCATCCAGAGAATGATGACGTTGTTCTTGCGAGTCGCTCCGTTATTCGCCGCCTCACTGCGAAGCACATCGGTCAGCGACAACCCGCCCGCCACAAAGCCCAATGCTCCAGCTTTCAGAAAGCTCCGCCGATTCAACAGCGTGCGTTGAAACTCGGAGCAGCCAATGCGATTCGTCGCAGCCATGGGGGTATCCTCAAGACAACGGAGGGCGAAAACGAGGCGGGAGCAACTGGCAGGGGTACATTTAGTATCGGGAAAAACAGCTCGCATCAAGCAGGCTCGATGCCTGAGCGATCATTTTCGCCGACCAATTCTCCGAGTGTGCGGATCGTTCGGCTGTTCGGTAGAGTGGAGCCATGCAGTCCACGACAGACATGCCACTGAATGAAGTGTTGGTCGACTCGAGCGAACGGCAGCGCCGGCGACTTCGCCGAGCGTGCTGGTTCGGCTTTGGTTTGTCGCTCTTGGTATTTGTCGTAGTGATTGGGCAACCGCTCGTGATTCGATGGCGGCTGCAACAGCATGGCTGGACTTTCGACACGACCGCGCGGCGGATGCTTCCCGATTGGGCTCCGGGATGGATGGACCCGTGGTTTGAACGCATCGAGGGTGCTCGGCTTCGCTGGGCTCCGCTGCGTGTCGACGACCTCGAATTACTCCGAAGAGCTGCACCGGAACTGCTACGGATCGACCTTGTCGAAACGGTTGCGAGCGAACCGGCGCTGGCCGTGCTTTCACAGTTCCCGGAGCTTTCAAAACTGGAATTGCGAGAAGTCCGATTGGACGCTGTTTTCCTGCCTCATTTGAAAACGATTCCGAAACTGGAGCAGCTCTACTTCACGAATACGACGGTGCGTCTCGATGGTATGCCCCATCTGGCCGCGTGTCGTGGACTCGCCGCCCTGAGTCTTTGGATGAGCACGGATGATGATCTTCAGAGCCTCTCGTCATTACCTCGGTTGCAAAGCCTACATCTAGATGAAAGCCGAATTACAGATGACGGCATAAAGGAACTCGTGGAGGTGTGCCCCAACTTGGAAGCCTTGAACGTTTTCAGCGCGAGCGTCACCGATGCCAGCTTGGGGCAATTGACACGGCTGAGGAAGTTGCGGTCGATGCAACTGAACGACATGCCGATCACCGACCAAGGCATCCAGCAACTGGGCCGCTGCCCCGCTCTGGAATACTTGTGGCTGCAAAGGACGAAGGTGACGGAATTGGGCGTTTCCGAATTGCGGATGTCGCATCCGCGAATCAACGCCAATGTCTATTGAGTTGAACCCGAGGAGCCTTCAAGTGTCTAACGTTTTGGATGAAATCGTCGCTCACAAGCGAACTGAAATTGCGGAAGCCAAGCAGCGCAAGCCCACCGTTGTTTTGGAATCGGAATTGAAGTCCGCGTCGCCGGTTCGTGACTTCGCCGCCGCGTTGCGGTCGTCCGCCGAGCGAATTGGCATCGGCATGATCGCCGAGGTGAAGAAGGCGTCGCCGTCGGCCGGGTTGATTCGGGCGGACTTCGATCCCGTCGCGATCGCCAAGACCTACGAAGCGAATGGAGCCGCGTGCATCAGTTGCCTGACCGACGAGAAGTATTTTCAAGGGCGGCTGGAATATCTGACCGCGATCAAGCAGGCGGTTTCGCTGCCGGTGCTGCGGAAGGATTTCATCGTTGATCGGTATCAAGTGCTGGAAGCTCGCGCGGCGGGAGCGGATGCGATTCTGCTGATTGCCGAGTGTCTCGACGACTGCCACATGCGCGACCTCTATTTCTATGCCAGCGAACTCGGCATGGAATGCTTGATCGAGCTGTATGAACCGGACAATCTCGACCGAGTACTCAAGCTGCAACCGCCGCTGGTCGGCGTCAACAATCGTAACTTGAAGACGATGATCACAGATTTCGATCAGACGATCCGGCTGGCTCCGCAAATTGCGGCTCAATCGCTGCTGGTGGCCGAGAGCGGGATTCGCACGCGTGCCGATGTCGAACGCCTGATCGCGGCTGGGTGCCGAGCGATCCTTGTGGGAGAGTCGCTGATGCGCTCGGCCGATATTGGGGCGAGCGTGCGCGAGTTGCTGGGCTTGTCGTGAGATATTCAGGCGAGCGTGGCGGCGTCAGCCCCCCGGTAATGCGGGGAAAGCACCGGGGGGCTGA
>SXKJ01000011.1 GCA_005778115.1 Planctomyces sp.
GGGACTGCACCCCTTCACCGCCTGGAACGGCGAGATTCCCGGCACGCTGCCGATGGTCGCGGGGACCGGCGAAGCTCCCTCCGGCATCCTGGCCTACGAGTCGGACGGACTGCCGGAGGAGTATCTGGGCAACCTGCTGGTAACCAGTTGGGGCGACCACCGCATCGACCGTTTCCGACTCCAACCGAAGGGCACGTCGTTCACGTCGCTGGCCGAACCGCTCATCACCGGCGGCGAGAATTTTCGCCCGGTCGGCCTCGCGACCGCTCCCGACGGTTCGTTGTTCTGCACCGATTGGGTGCTGCGAGACTACAAGCTGCACGGCCACGGACGAATCTGGAGGATTGCACCGAGCAAGCCTCATGCAAACTCAAAGCCAGATCCCGAATTCAAAAGCGGGTCGCCAGAGGCCGTCGTGACCGCGCTCTCGGATCGTCGATTATCCATGCGACGACAAGCCGCGAGAACGTGGTTCCCACAACTTGAAATTGAGCAACAACTGCGAGTCCTGACTGAGACACGATTCAATCCGCGTGCACTTCTGGAAGCGGTTTGGTCCGGATACTCAAACTTTCGGATTCGCGGTGATCGAGTTCTGCCAGCGGGCGAACCACTGCTGACGTTCACCGACACAGACCCAGCGAGGACTTGGTTGTTGTTGCAGCCAGTCCATCGCAAGGGGCCGCAGGCACGGGCAAGATCGCTGGAGAATGGTGAGGATTTTCACAGCCTCTTCCGAATGACGATCGAGGAATTCTTGGTCGCAGTGTTGGCCAGCAAGACACCAGATCTCACTGATCAATCGTCGTTGCCTGCCGCGATTCATCATTGCCGCGTGAAGCCGGATGCGCCTTTGATTCAGCTTGCGCTCTCCATCGACGACCCATTCTTGTTCTCGACGATCGTTTCGATGGCCGCTGTTCAATTCACTCAAGACGACCTCTCGAAGTTTCTCATTCCCGACGCGACTCCCGACGTGAAGGCGAGTGCTCCGAAAGTTCGGCAGGCGATGTTGCTGGCGGCTCGGAAGCAGGCACCGCGGGAAGACCGGCTCCTGCGAGTCGCGCTCGCCGACCACGACCCGGACGTGCGGCGGCTAGCGGTGCAGTGGGCGGCCGAGGAGAAATTGACGGACCTCAAGCCGCGCGTCGCCGCGATGCTTGACAGCAAAGGGATGACGACCGAGTTATTCCTCGCGACGATTGCCGCGCTGGAGATGCTCGACGGCAAGAAGCCCGAAGACTTCGACAAGACGCCGGCCGAACAATACGTCGTCCCACTGCTCAAAGACGAAAAACGCTCCCCCGCCGTCCGAGCACAAGCCCTGCGACTCGTGTCGCCGACCGACAAGTCGCTCGATGCGCCGTTGTTCGCCAGCCTGCTGAAGTCGGAGAACGAAGCCTTGCGTCTGGAAACCGTGCGGACCTTGCAGGGTGCGAAGTCGGAGATCGCGGGGCCATTGCTCCGCGCCGTAGCCGACGCTGCCAGTGTCGGTCAGGATGACAAACCGATGCTGGCAGCATCGGCTACGTTGCAGGCCGAAGCTCTCGTCGGCTTGGCCGCCGTCGCGAAGAGCGAACCGGTCGGTGGACCAACTCGCAAATTTCTGCGCACGTTTTTGAACAACAGCAGCCTCATCCCGCTGCGCCTCGAAGCGCTGCGAGCCGCTCGGTCGCTCATCAAAGACGATCCGGAATTGCGTGACGGGGTGCTTGAAATTGCCGAGTCCCTGAAGCTCCTGAACGACGGCGAGATCGCGACCGAACTGGCGGATCAAATTGCACTCGCTTTTGCCGAAGCGAAACTCGATCCGCCGCAGGAACTGAAGCTCTTCACGTCCGCCAAGCCGAAAGACCGTCAGGAGTGGTTGGCTCAACTGAACCGTGGCCGAGACGCCGATCCGGCCGCAGGCCGCCGAGTCTTCTTCCATCTGAACGGTGCCGGCTGCTTCAAATGCCACATCGTCGATGGCCGAGGGGGCCGAGTCGGCCCCGACTTGTCACGAGCGGTCGGGACGATGAACCGCATCCAACTGATTCAGTCGATCCTCGAACCGAGCCGCGAGATCGCTCCGCAGTTCGTCGCGTGGACCTTCGAGCTGCATTCCGGCAAAGTCCTTACCGGCATGCTCGTCCACGAGAACGAAGGCAAAACCATCATCGGCGATGCCGAGGGGAAGCTGACCGAAATCAAGACCATCGACATTGCTGCCCGCGTGCCGCAGAAGACATCGGTCATGCCAGACAAGCTCGCGGATCGGATGACGCTGCAAGAACTGCGCAATGTGATCGCGTTTTTGGATTCGCAGCGGTGAGATGAGCGACGCCACCAAGCGTTGTCCGCAAGTGCGGTTTACCCCGCAAGGGGTTGCATCTCAAAGCACAGGGTCGCGCAGCGAAGTGAAAAGAATCGAGGGAATGGTGAACCCTGAAAGGTTTCGATCAGGTCACCATTGCTCGCGATCATCGTGTCATCGTTCGTTTTTCAATTAGCGTTGATCGCACCCTTTCAGGGTTCCCGTCCCGGAGCCTTCGTCACACAGGGGGCGCTGCGCGATCCTGTGCTTTGTGATCCAACCCCTTCGGGGTAAAGACACGGGACATGCGATAATGATACCTCTCAATCCCAGACGTAACGCTCGTCGTACTCAACTTGGTACTTCTGCAATAGGCGGCGGAACTCGTCTTGGAATGTGTGCTGATGGTGATGGGATTCTTGCTCGGCGATGTAGGTTCGAACGGCCTCCACATGTGAGGGGCTGATCGAAAAGGCTCCATAGCCGTCTTGCCAATGAAACTCGGACAGGGCTGGCGACTTCGTTTTGATCCACTTCGAGGACTCACGTTTCAGTTCGGCGACGAGTTGAGCAATCGTTTGGGTTCGTGCCAGGCGGCAGAGAATGTGGACATGATCCTCGACTCCGCCGACGGCCAATGACGGTGAACCCAGATCGCGGCATGCGCCACCAAGATAGTGATGGAGTTCGGTTCGCAGGGCGGAGTCTTGCAGGAACGGTTGGCGTTGTTTCGTGGAGAACACGACGTGCAGGTAGACTTGGGCGAGCGATTGCGGCATGGTGGCCTCCGGGATTGGATGAAGATTGGCGGCGGCGAGGGATCATCGCCGATCCGATATTCGACGAGCCCGCGACAATGCAAAATCGAGAGGGACATTGTGAGTTGATCGAACCCTTTCAGGGTTCTGGCAACACGTTGAATCCATCACACAGGGTGCGCTGCGCGACCCTGTGCTTTGAGATGCAACCCCTTCGGGGTAAACGCGTGAAAATTCGGCGGACTACTTCGCCTTCAAATCGTGTTCGGCGGGGGCGAGGTCCAGAAGCGTGCTGAACGTGATGGCGAAGCTCAGTCCCTCGGCCATGCGTTTGTCTTTGGTCCAGGTGTTGATGCCGATCAGCTTGCCCGCTTTGTCGTAGAGTCCTCCGCCGCTGTTGCCGGGGTTGATGGCGGCGCTGGTCTGAATAATTTTCGTTTCGCGGCCACTGAAATCGTTCAGACGCATTTGCGACAGCGAGCCGCGTGTCAGCGTCCAGCCGAGGCCGTGGGGATTCCCGACGGCGAAGACATCGTCGCCGATGGTCAGATTGGGCAAGTCGTCCCATTCCGCGGCTTGCGGTTCGAGGGCAGTGACGGCGACGCGGATCAGCGCCAGATCAATGCCACCCGGCGCGACCCACACAACTGAGGCGGGACGCGCAGCTTGGCCCAGCAGTTTGACGTCGAGCTTCGACATCTTGTCGAGCGTGGGGACATCGGGTTGGCTGTTCTCGGCGAAGGTGGGATCGACGACGTGGCGATTCGTGACGATCAACGCGGTCGCGTCTTTGATTCGCAGCACGACCCCCGAACCGATCCCTTCGCCGCGAAGTTTGCTCCATTCGGGAGAGGAATGGACCAGCGCGTTGGCGGCCATCGCGCGGGAGATGATCGGTGGAAGCTGTTTGAGCGCGGCGGGGTCTGGTTCGAAGTCATCCAAACTAATCGCCAAGCCTGGCCCCGCATCAAAATAAACGGCGAGCAGGATGATCCAACCAATGCAGTCGGCGATCCCCAGCAGCAACCCGGAGATCGCGACTCCCAATCCCTTCTGTCGGCGAGTGTGCTTTGCCAGCGCGATCGTCCCCAGCACGATGCCGATCAAGCCGGGGACTCCGAACAACGGCGCACCGAGCAACGATAAAACCAGCGCGGCGATCGCTACCTTGTTCCAGGTTCGCGGGGTTGAATCATCTCGGTCGTGATCGAGCCGCAGCGAGATTGGGATCGGCCCAACGGCGAACGTCGGGCGACTGACCGGCAGCGGTTTTGCCTGGTCGAGATCATCCAGTGAGACACGCAGCACTTCGCCTGCATGAGCCTCCGGGCGACGGCCGGTGGAGCATTCGTAGGAACCGCAGCCTCCGGACGACTGCCAGCAATGCCAATGCTGCGAGGAACCGCACTCGGCACAGAC
>SXKJ01000148.1 GCA_005778115.1 Planctomyces sp.
CCCAAGCCGCAGACTCCGATGGACCTCGACGCGCAGTTCGAGACGCCGATTGAAGTCAATCCGCAGCCGGTGATCACTCCAGGTCAGCCGCGCGCCGTGGAAATCCCCAAGCCACAACCCGCACCGGTTTCCGTTCCAGCACCCGTCGTCGCTGAGCCGCCAGTCGATCCGCTCTTGAAGCTGGCCACGGAGGCGGTGGAGATCTCCAGCCGTCGCTATCTCACCGCCGATCTGCACACGCCGTGGCAAGTCATTCACGGATTGCTCGCCTATCGGCAGGAGTTCCAACTCAAGACACAAGACGGTCGCAAGATCAACGCGCTGGATTGGGCTGGCAGCGGCGTGACCTTCCGAGGCGAATCGTTGTTCCAGAAAACCCCATACGGCGGCCGCGCGCATCCCTTTATTCAAGCCTACTGGTTCGAGGGGCATCCGACGCAGTTCATGGCCTACCTGACGATGTGCCGTCTGCCAACCACGCATGAATTCAAAACCTCGACCGGTGAGATCGTCACCGTTCAAGACATCATCAACAACGCCAAGATGGACGTGACTCGCGCGACCGACGTCGAGATGACTTGGACGCTCTGGGCCCTGGCTCATTACCTGGAACCCTCCGCGCAATGGGTCAACAAGAAGGGCGAGCACTGGAGCATGGAAGAACTGGTCCGTCTGGAATTGCGTAACACGATCTACGACGGCCCCTGCGGCGGCACACACAGCCTGTTCGCGACGGCGTATGCTCGCAACGCTTACTTGCAGACCAAGCAACCGTTGCGTGGCACCTGGCTGGAAGCCGATCAGAAAGTTCAGCGCTTCATCGCCGAGGCTCGCGCACTGCAAAATCCCGACGGCAGCTTCTCGACCCACTTCTTCAAAGGCCGAGGCACCAGCAACGACTTCAACACGCGAATCACCAGCTCTGGCCACATGATCGAATGGCTGATGGTGGCGCTGCCACAATCGCGCCTCTCCGAACCGTGGATTCAGAATGGAGTGCGCTGCCTCGCTCAAGACCTCATCGACAATCGGCACGTGAACGCCGAGTGCGGTCCCCTCTATCACGCGGTGGACGGCCTCCAGATTTATCGCGAACGAATGCAGATCGCCGCACGAGTGGCTCAACGCCAAAGCGGCGCTTCGACTATCGCGAACGGCTGGAAAGCCGCTCCCAACAGCCAGTGGTCGCAACCGAAGACATTGGTCAGCAGCCAACAAGAAGACTCGAACCGAGCGACCACCGAAATCCAACCCAAAGTCGTGTTAACCCCCAACAAGGTCAGCACTTCACAGCCGGGTGCCGAGATCGTCGTTCCCAGACGCATCCGCCCCGCAGTTACGGCCCAGCAGCCGTCCGACACGGTTCGCCAATGAGCACACTCGCCGATTTGGTTCCGCAGTTTCCCTCAATGCAAACGGCCGGAGAGTTTTCCTCCGGCCGTAAGCGTTTCCAGGATTGAGCGGACGTGCGGACTAAATCCATTCCTTGATGACGTGGCCTTCAAGCAGTCGAATCGGCCGTCCGTCCGGGCTTTGCACGATCAGGTCCAGCGGCAGGCCGAGCTTCGAGTAAATCGTCGCGGCGATGTCTTCGCTGAGATACTGCCCCTTCGCGACGGTTCCGCCATCCGCGTCCGTCGCGCCGAGTACCGTTCCACCGGGAACTCCCGCGCCGGCCATGATTGCGAAGCCAGTGTTCGACCAGTGATCGCGGCCGCTGGCACTGTTGATCTTCGGCGTGCGGCCGAAGTCGGTCAGCCAGCAGACCAATGTCTTCTGCAACATGCCCTGTTCTTCCAGGTCCGCGAGCAAAGTCGGAAGCGCTTGATCGACCGGCGGAATCTTGCGGTCTTTGAGCGACTTGAAGTTGTCCGCGTGAGTATCCCAGCCGCCATCAGTCACCGTGACGAATCGCACGCCGGACTGCACCAATCGTCGAGCCAACAGGCAGCTCTGACCAAACTTGTTTCGGCCGTAACGATCTCGCAACTTCGCGTCTTCGGCCTGCATGTCGAACGCCCTCTTCGTTTCCGGCGCGGTGATCATATTGAGCGCCGTCTTGAAGTGTTCGTCGAGCGCGGCGAAGCGTTCCGGTTGAATGTCGGCCTTCTTCTGCAAGGCATCGACTCTGTTGAGCATCTCGCGGCGGCGATCGACTCGCGCCATCGTGATCCCCTGCGGCGGCGTGATGTCTCGCACCGTGAAGTTCTCTTGGCTGGGATCGGATGCCATCTCAAACGGGTTGTGAGCGATTCCCAGGATGCCAGCCGTGCCGCCACCGAAGCGTCGATCCACGCTCGTGCCGAGTTGCACGAATGGCGGCAGCACCGACTTGAATCCGTGGTGATAACTGATGACCGAACCATACGTCGGGTATGTCATTGCCGGGTTGAACTTTCGGCCAGACATCACCCACTGGTCCGCTGTGCCGTGACTGCCGTTGAGCGGATTCCAGCCTCGCAGCAAGCCGTAGCGTTTCAGCTCGCGCGCCATGTTCGGCAGGATCTCAGTGAACTGCACGCCGGGGATCGCCGTGTCGATGACGCTGTACTCCCCTTTGACGTTCACCGGCGCATCCGGTTTTGGATCAAATGTGTCATGATGTGAAGTTCCTCCTTGAGTCCAAATGAGGATGCAGTTCACATCGCTGCCGGTTGAGCTACCGGTCTTCGCCGCCGCCGCTTGCTTCGCGGCAAGGGCCATCGGCAGTGTGACTCCCAGTCCCGCCAACGAACCAACTTGTAAGAAGCTGCGCCGTGAAACCCGTTCACAGTCGCGGGTGTTGCCGGTGAGAAAGCTCAACATCGCATGATCTCCGAAGGCGGGATCGTTCGTTAGTTCCGCCTTAAGGCGGTCTCGAACTTCGGTTAGGTGGGAATGCACCGCCTAAAGACGGAACAACGAACCGTGTGGAGGGCCGACACTATGACCGTCCAGGAATCTGAAATCAACAGGTGCTTATGCCGCCCGGACAAATTAAGCTATCGGCCAATCTCGCCGATCGCGTGATTCTGATAGCGTTTCTCCCGCCGAAATCATCCCTCCAGAACAGCCTACGGGCGAACCGGCCCAACGAACTGATGATCCTTTCGATCGGGGTCTCAGGAGGATTTCCATGTCCCGACTTTGGCTTTTGGCTGTCGTTGTTATTGGCAGCGTTTTCCTAGCTGACACGTTTGCCAGTGCCGACGGCCCATCCACCTTTGTGGTCGCTCCTGCTGAAGTGAAACTCTCCGGCAATTTTGCTCGGACGCAGCTTGTCGTCACTCGATCAGATGCCGGCGGGCAGATCGGTGAGCGGTCCGAAGACTTGACTCACGGCACGACGTTTCAGTCGAGCGACGCGAATGTCGTGGTGGTGGACGCGCGCGGCCAGTTGTTGGCGAAGGGGAACGGCGTGGCGAAAGTCAGCGTCAAACTCGGCGACGTGACGAAAGAAGTCGCCGTCACAGTCGAGAAGGTCGATCCGGTTGCAAAGGTCGGATACGTCGAGCAGGTCTCGCCAATTCTCAACAAGGCGGGATGCAGCATGGGGGCGTGTCATGCAGCTCAGTACGGCCAGGGTGGGTTCAAGCTGTCGGTCTTTGGCAGTGAGCTCGATCAGGATCGCGAGGCGATCGTCCGCGATCGTGCTCAGCGGCGGTTGAGCTTCGTCGAACCGGGCGAGAGTCTGTTCTTGAAGAAGCCAACGATGCAGGTGCCTCACGGCGGCGGCAAGCGACTTGCGGCGAACTCGGTTGATTACGAATTGCTCAAAGCGTGGATTGCCAACGGAGCACCGAGGCCCGATGCGAAGGCTCCGGAAGTGGCCAAGGTCAGCGTGTTCCCGGCGAAGCGGCTCGGTGGTGTCGGACTGAAGCAACAGTTGCGAGTCGATGCGACGTACTCGGACGGTTCGACGCGCGACGTGACGGCGTGGGCGAAGTACGACTCGATAGATGACGGTATGTTGACGGTCAACGGCGATGGGCTGGTGACGGTCACGGGGCAGGGGCAGGCTCCGGTGATGGTTCGCTTCGAGGGGCAGGCGGAGATTTCTCTGTTCGTCATCCCGTATCGCGAAGGGATCGAACTGACTGGTTGGACGAACAACAATTTCGTGGATGAGCTGGCCTCGGCGAAGTTCAAGGAACTCGGCATCGATCCGTCGCCTCTGTGCGACGACGCGACGTTCATCCGCCGAGCGTTCCTCGACGCAATTGGCCAAGTACCGAGCGTTGACGAGACGACCGCGTTCATCGCCGACACCGATGCCAACAAGCGAACGAAGCTCGTCGACCGGCTACTGGGACTGACTGGCGATCCGAAGCTCGACATCTACAACGATGCGTACTCGGCGTGGTGGACTCTGAAGTGGTCGGACCTGCTGCGAAACACCTCCGGCCGAGCCGAGCAAGGCATGTGGGCGATGCACAACTGGCTGCGAACCGTCTTCCGCGAGAATTGGTCCTACGACCGCATGGTCCGCGAGCTGGTGACGGCGAAAGGCTCGGTCTTCAGCAACGGCCCGGCGAATTATTACGGCGTCAACAACAACCCGACCGAGGCGACCGAAGCGACCGTGCAACTCTTCCTCGGCGTGCGGATGGAATGTGCCAAGTGCCACCATCACCCCTTCGAGAAATACGGCCAAGGGGACTACTACGGCTTCGCCGCGTTCTTCGCGCGCGTCAGCAACAAGGGGAGCGAAGAGTTCGGAGCGTTCGGCGGTGAGTCCGTCGTCATCGTCCGCAACACGGGCGAAGTTAATCATCCGAAAACCGGCAAAGTTTTGAAGCCAACTCCGCTCGAAGGGGAGTCGGTCGAGCATCCGCTCGACCGCCGCATCGCGCTCGCCGATTGGATGACGTCAAAAGGCAACGCGATGTTCGCCCGCTCGATCGTGAACCGCTACATGGCCTACCTGCTGGGCCGCGGCCTCGTCGATCCCGTCGATGACATGCGTTCGACGAACCCGCCAACGAACCCGCCGCTGATGGACGCCCTCGCGAAGCACTTCACCGAGTCCGGGTTCAATCTCAAGCAGTTGACGCGGACGATCATGACCTCGCGACTGTACCAGCTCGATTCGCAGCCGACCGCGACAAACGCCAGCGACCGCCGCTTCTACGCCTATTATCGAGTCAAACGCCTCTCGGCCGAGGCGTTGCTGGACGCGATCGACCGCGCCGCCAGCACGCAAACGAAATTCAAGAACCTGCCTCTCGGCACGAAGGCCATCGAGCTCCCCGACGCTCAGTATCCGGACTACTTCCTAAACGTCTTCGCCAAACCGAAGCGAGCCAGCGTCTGCGAATGCGAACGCTCGCCCGACGAGAACCTTGCTCAAGCTCTGCACACACTCAACGGCGACATCCTGGCCGAGAAACTCGGCAACGCGACCGGCCGCATCGCCACGCTACTCGTCGCGAAGTCCGCCGATGGCAAGCCAAAACCGCACGAAGAAATCGTCCGCGACCTGTACCTCGCCGCCCTCTGCCGCCAGCCGAGCGACGCCGAACTTGCCGCCAGCCAAAAATTCCTCGAACAAGCCGGCTCACCGAAGGAGTGCTACGAAGATTTGCTCTGGGCACTCATCAACAGCAAGCAGTTTTTGTTCGTGAGATGACTCCCGCACTCTTCTGCTCCATGAAGGAACAGCCACCATGCGAAGACTCGTATTGGCCGTAAGTTTGATTGCCGCATGTATTCAGACGGCCTCTGCTCAGACTGCCTTCCCGATGTTGATGAGCCTCAAGCCGGTCGCGGTTCACATCGGTACAACCAGTGAAGTTACGGTCAATTCGCGGTACTCGATGCACTCGGCGGAGAGCGTGCTCGTCACGGGTGGTGGCGTGCTGGCTGAGGTCGTGCTGCCGGAGGTGAAGAAGGATGACAAGGCTCCGAATGTGACGGCGCTCAAGATCAAGGTTTCCGTTGCGTCGGATGCGATGCCGGGTGTGCGCGACTTGCGAATCCTCACGGCTCAGGGAGTCAGCACGGTCGCGCAGTTGGTCGTTGTCGAAGACCCGGTGATCGTTGAGCAGGCGAAGAACGACTCGCTGGCGGAATCTCAGGCGATCACGTTGCCGGCGACGGTTTGTGGATGCATCGAGAAGGCGGAGGATCTCGACTACTTCAGATTCAAAATCGAGGCTCCGACGTCGCTCGTGTTTCATGTTCGCTCGCAGAGGTTGCAGGATCGGATTCATGACTTGCAGGTGCACAGCGATCCGATTCTGACGATTCGCAACGCTCAGGGTTCGACGATCGCGGCGGCGGATAACGTGTTTCATGGCGACCCGTTCTTGTGCCACCGGTTCGAGCAGCCAGGCGAGTACTTCTTGGAGATTCGGGACGTTCGCTACACCGGGAATCAATACTGGGAGTACGCCGTCGAGATTCACTCGCGGCCGTTCGTTCGGTCGGTGTTTCCGTTGGCGATCACGGCGGGCAAAGAAACGAAGGTCTCGCCGATTGGCTGTCAGCTTTCGGCTAGTGGGGCAGGTTTGTTACCTGCCCAGGAAGTGGCGCTGCCGGCCGGGCAGGTTGAAAAACTGCCCCACGGGATCAATCGCCTGCGATTGCCGTTCGCGGATCGGCCGAGCAATCCGGTTGCGACATACATCACCGCGCTGCCGACGATCACCGAAATCAACGAGGACAACAACGTGGCGGCGACGGTGATCGGTGATCCAAAATCTGAAATCTCAAATCTCAAATCTCAAATTCCGATTCCCTGTGTCATCAACGGCCGCATCGAAGCCCCCGACGATGTTGATTGTTTCGTCTTCGAGGCCAAGAAAGACGACAAGCTGTCGTTTGAGGTCAAAGCGCGGCGGCTGCAATCGGAGCTGGACTCGACGATCCGGGTTCTCAACGCGACCGGAGCCACGATCGCTGAAAACGATGATCTGCGGCTGGGCAAACGCGGCTCGCAGGATTCGTGGATCGAGAGCCTGACCATTCCGGCCGACGGCAAGTACGTCCTCGAAATTCGGGACATGCACCTGCGCGGCGGCGAGAACTTTGTGTACGCGATCGAAGTCACGCAGGCTCGGCCGTACTTCAGTCTATTCGCAGACACCGACAAGACGAATCTGTCCCCCGGCGTGAACGGCGTCATGTGGGTGAAGATCGAACGAAAGAACGGCTTCACCGGTGCGGTGCAGTTGCACGTCGATGGTCTACCTGCCGGAGTCACCGCCGAATGCGGCCGCATTCTGCCGGACAAGGGAACCGACGGTTGCATCATCTTCAAAGCGACGCCCGAAGCAGGCCGAGTGGTTTCTCCGCTCGTGATTCGTGGGACCGGAGTTCATGCTCAGGCGGACGGCCAGATGGTCGAGCTATCGGCGCTCGCAGCCACTTATCAAGAGATGTATCAACCGGGTGGCGGTCGAGGTCATTGGCCGGTCGATCAACACGTTCTCGCCGTCATCCCGGCCCACGACATCCGCGGCATCAAACTGAGCGCCACCGACATCACGCTCAAGCCGGGTGAGTCGAAGACCATCGACGTGACGATCGACCGTGCTCCCGATTTCAAAGCCAACGTCTCGCTCGACGTGACGATGACGCATCTCGCGCTGTTCGCCGACACATTGCCGCCGGGCGTGACGGTCGATGGCAACAAGAGCAAAACGCTGCTCAGCAACGGAGCGACTCAAGGGACGATCACGCTGACCGCCGCGAAGACGGCCACACCCGTCGAACGCCAGCTCATCGGGCTGACGGCTAACATCTCGCTGAACTTCGTGGTGAAGACGACGTTCGCAGCCGAGCCGGTTTTCGTCTCCGTTTCCGCCCCGTGATCGGTCATTTTCCGGCCGACAACTGATATCCCTCACGGTTGAGCCGAATGCGATAGAGACTCTTGCCCGCCGTGATGTAGAGCAGCTTGGCGTCTTTGCCGCGGCCGAAGCCGACGTTGGTGGGGATTTCGGTTTTGATGTAGGCCAGCTCTTTGCCTTCAGGAGAGTAGACGCAGATGCCGGGACGATTCTCGGCTCGAACCGCGACATACAGGTTGCCGTCTTTGTCGCAGACCAGACCGTCCGGGCCGTCGAACGGAGCGTAATCGACCAGCGTCTTGCGGAACTTGGCGGTGCCATCCGGAGCGAGATCGTAGGCCTGCAGAGCCATCAACCCTTTGCGCAGCGGCGCGGAGACGCTCGCCGGATTGTCTGAGCCTCCCGGTTTGCTGAGCCGATCAATCGCGGTCCCGCCGTTGTCGTTGCTGACAACGTAGAGCGACTTCTGATCGGGCGAGATGCACACGCCGTTCGCCTTGCCGGCGTCAGTGATGATGCGTGCGATCGAGCCGTCCTTGTCGATGCGGTACACGCCGACGACCGGCTGATCGATCGGTTCGTGACCGAGATAGCGTGGGTCGCTGAAGTAGATGCGTCCCTTCTCGTCGATGGTGATGTCGTTGGGCGAGTTGAATGGCCGCCCCTCGAACAGCCCGGCGATGATGTACGTCTTGCCGGTCTTCAGGTCGGTGCGAGTCACTCGGCGTCCGCCGTAGTCGGCTCCTTCGGCGACGATCATGTTTCCTGCCGCATCGAACTTGATGCCGTTCGACATGCCGCTGGGCGAGCGGAAGATCGCCGTCTTGCCGGTCGTCGGATCGAACCGCCAGATGTGCCCCGCTTCGATCGCGCCGTTCTCATCGCGAGCGACATGCGAGAACGTGATCTCGCTGAAGTAGACGGAACCATCGGGGGCCACCGCCGCCCCTTCTGTGAGCACTCGCGACTCAAACAGATGTTCGAGCTTTGAATCCGGCGGCACGATCGGCTCCTGAGCCCAGACTGATTGCAGTCCGGCCACAGCGGCCACCACCAGTGAAAAACGAATCGTCATCCACAACGAGACCACAGCAAGATTCTTCATGAGGTGCTCCTGGCGATAAAGCGAAGTGTTTCAGAGCGAGAGGTCGGCCGACACTTTCTCGTCTGACGACCAATCGGACAACCCACGGCGGACGAGGGAGCCGTCCCGTAGCTCAGGCGGCTCGCCTGAGTCGAGTGGCATCTGGCGACGTTGTTGCTGGCGAGCCGCCTGCACTACGAACTGCTCGCCAATCGCAGTGCGATCTCGCAGGCTTTCAAGTAACTGCCGATGTGCAGCACTTCGTCGGTGGTATGAATACCGGCTTGGCCGCAACCGAGCGTGACGGTTGGCAGGCCATGAGCCGTCAGCCAGTTGGCGTCGAGGCCGCCGTTGCTGACGCGAGTTTCGGGTTCGAGACCAGCGACGCGGATCGCGTCACAGGCTGTGATGACGGATGGTTCGTCGAGCGGAAGTTGGAACGATTCGTATTTCAGTTCGGAGCGGAAATCGACGCGGCCGGGTTGGCCGGCGTCGGTGCGGACTTGCTTGGCGGCTTTGGTGAAGGCGTCACGAAAGGCGTTCACGATCTTGAGCCGGAACTTGGGATCGTGGCTGCGTGCTTCGGCGCGGACTCGGACATGAGGCGTGACGACGTTGGTCGCTTCGCCGCCGGTGATCAGGCCGACGTTGCTGGTGCCTCGGTGTTTCCCTTTCACGATCAATCCGTGCCAGCCGTTGGCGGTCAGGTCGGCGATGGCGAGGCTGGCCATCGCGATGGCGCTTGCCCCTTGTTCGGGATGCGCGCCGGCATGGGCCGGTGTTCCGAAAACGTCGATATTGAGGTCGTAGGCTCCGGTGGCTCCGATCGCGGCCATGTGAGCCGCTCCGCCGTCCCAGTTGAAGCAGAGCTTCGGATTGCCGAGTGATCGCAGTTGGACGTGACGTGCTCCCAACAGGCCGATCTCTTCCTGCACGGGCCAGAAGAACGTCAGCGGCGGATGCGGCAACTTCTGTTTCAGAATCGTCAGCAGCGTATTGAGCAACACCGCCGCTCCGGCTCGGTCATCGCCACCGAGCGCAGTGGTCGGGTCCGCCGACTTGATGATTTCTCCTTCGCGAATCGGCTTCGCTCCAACAGCCAGCGGGACCGTATCGACGTGAGCCATCAGCAATCGTCGCGGCCCGCGCCTTGTGCCGGGGAGCTTGACGATCAAGTTGCCGACTTCGCCGCCGGACGAACTGCGCTTGTTCGCGTCGTCGAGCATGATCGCGCTGTCGGGGACTCCCGCGCGGCGCAGAGCGTCGCAGAGAAACTTGATGACTCGACCTTCTTGAGTGCTCTTGCCGGGGATGGCGATGAGGTCGGTAACGAGTTGGATCGCGACGGTGTGATTGAAGAGCGTCATGGGTGATGGTGTCACTTCAGGTGGCGATGCGCGGAGCATTCAGGCGAGCGGGGTGACCGGCCGCATGCTGCTCGTCGACGTCGCCGTGCTGGAGCCGGGCACCGAGTGCCTGGTGCAGTTGCACCTGGCCGAGCCGCTCCCGTGCCTGCCCGGCGACCGGTTC
>SXKJ01000149.1 GCA_005778115.1 Planctomyces sp.
AAGGTAGCCGCCGATTGGCTCGGCCATACCGAAGTGATCGCTGATCGGCATTACCGCCAGACGACTCGCGAACATTTTGAGCGAGCCGTCAAAGGCGAGTGCATCGCGCTGCATAATCCGGTGCAGTCAGGGTCGGAAACTCCAGGTAACGAGCGGAATACAGTCGGGTTCACATCTCCTGAAGCCACAGAAACTGCCGAGAAACCCGCGAAAACGTGGGTGGTGAACAAAAAAAAGCGGGAGTGGATGGGAATCGAACCCACCTAGCGTCTTTTCAGACGCCACACAGGATTTGAAGTCCAGGGCGGTCACCAGAGCCGCGAACACTCCCGAAGAGGCGAGAGCCTATTTCGCAAGCGGAAGAATCGCCACCGTCGGACTGCGTGCGATGCGCATAATTGGAACAGCGGGTATCACCGCTTCCGTCTCCGCCAGTTTCCCACGCGACACAAACCCGCAGGTCATGGCAGCCATCCAACTCGGCCGATGTCTTCAGCGGCCGCGGCAGCCCTTGCCGGTCAGCGCCGTGTTTGAGAAGTCCCGCCTGAATCGCTTGTGAGTTGCGTGGTCTGTGGTGACCCGCCGTGAAGAATTTCCAAAGCCCGATTTCGGAGTTTCACTATGAAGAAGTACGCCCTGCTGTTGGGTCTGTTGATGGTGACAGGATTCGTGTCGAGTGCGTCCGCCAAAGATCGGTTTTGCTGTTGCGATCCGTGGCCGGCTCACCTGCAAACGCAATGCTGTGCGGGGACGCTGTTGCCTTATCACATGTCGCTCAAGCGTGCGGAGGATGCCACGCTGGCGGAAGCCGCGCTGGCTCAGGTGACTTCCGAAAAGAACAACCTGCAAGCGGAGATGGCCAAGTTGCAGGCGGAGCTCAACGCGGCCGTCGCGGCACGCGGTGCTGCGGTTGCTGAGCGTAACGCTGCGATCGCTGAACGTGACAAAGCGAAGAGCGAGCGTGATGTGGCGGTTGCCGAGCGTGACAAGTCTCGCGCCGAAGCGGTTGAGTCTGCCAAGGTCGCCAAAGATCAAAGGCAACAAGCCGAAGCCGCGAAGCAAACGGCTGAGGCCGCCATGAAGGCGAAGCGTGAGGCCGACACGGCGATGATTGTCGCAGAGAAGGCGAAAACCGATCTCGCGAAAGCCAAGGATGAACTCAATGAGCACCTGAAACAGGCTCATGCCGCGATTGTCAAAGAGAAAGACATGGCGAAGCTGGCCAGTGACGAGAAGGCAAAACTCGCCGCCGAGTTGAAGAAAGCCGGCGAGGAGTTGGCCGATCTGCGACAGAAGCTCGTGGCTATCTCCGAGAAGAAGGAGAAGAAGGACGAGCAAAACGAAAAACAGGACGAGGCGAAGGTCGAGACTCCAACAAATGCCGAGACGACTGAGACCTCGTCTGACGAGTAACTCGGCAAAAGATTGGTTTGCAATTCATTTCAGGAAGCCCCGCATCGCTTGATGCGGGGCTTCTTTTTTTTGAACGCTGATCAACGCTAATCTTCGCTTATACAGACGATGGTTCGGTCCATTCGCGGAGGTGCCTGTCTTGATTGGTCGCTGGCGAATTGCTGCCTCAATTCTTTGTTCGCTGTTGATTGTTCGATCTGCTTCCGCTGACGAGCAGGACGACTTCAAGCAGCGCGTGCAGCCACTGCTGGAGCGTCGCTGCTACGGATGCCATAGCCATCGGGCCAAGGAGTTGCAGGGGAGCCTAATGCTCGATTCGCGCAGCGGGTGGGCAAAGGGAGGCGATTCGGGGCCGGCGGTCGTTCCGGGAAAGCCGGACGAAAGTTTGCTCATCAAGGCGGTGCGACGAGCCAACAAAGACTTGCAGATGCCGCCGGGCGAGAAGCTCAAAGACGACGAGATCGCAGTGCTGGTCGAATGGGTCCGTCGTGGAGCGGTTGATCCGCGCGAGTCACCGGACTCCGAGAGCGGCGGCGGTTCGTGGGCCGAGAAGTTGGCTCAGCGTCGGAAACATTGGTGCTGGCAACCGGTGAAACGACCAGCGGTGCCGCACGTCAAACAGAGCGACTGGCCCAACAATCCGATTGATCGCTTTGTGCTCGCGCGGCTGGAGGCCGAAAGGTTGTCACCCGCACGCGATGCGGATGCGTGGTCGCTCGCTCGGCGGCTGTCATTCGTGGTGACGGGATTGCCGAATGAAACCGTACCGCGACCGTCAGGTAGCGGCCCGGCAGTGGAAAATCGGCCGCTCCCTGACGGTCGCGGTACGGATACTCTCGATCGAGACTACGAACACCTCATCGATCAGACGCTCGCGTCGCCGAATTTCGGCGAGCATTGGGCGCGGCATTGGATGGATCTCGTCCGATACAGCGACACGCATGGCTCGGAACACGACCCGTTGATTCCGCATGCTTGGCGGTATCGCGATTATGTGGTTCGTGCGATCAACGGCGATCTCTCGTATGACCGTTTCGTGCGCGAGCACCTGGCCGGCGACCTGTTGCCCCCGCGCTGGAATCCGACGCTCGGCATCAATGAGTCTCCCATCGGGACCGGCTGGTTTCGGTTCGTCGAGTTCTATCCGACGCCGATCGACGTGAAGAACGAAGAGATTGTTGTCATCGACGCGCAGATCGACGCCTTCAGCAAGACGTTTCAAGGACTGACCATCGCGTGTGCTCGGTGTCACGACCACAAGTTTGATGCGATCTCCGCTCAGGATTTCGCGGCGCTGTACGGCATCTTCGCGAGCACTCGGACGACGATGCACCGTGTCAACGATCCGGCGGCTCAACATGCGTTCGATCAGCAACTCGTGGAACTCAAGCGTCCGATTCGCCGCGCACTCGCCGAATTGTGGCGTGAGCAACTGACTCATTGGCCGACCGCGATCCTGGCGGCTCGCGATCGGGTTCACGAACCTGATCCGCCAAAGCCGACCGACAAAGACAAAGCCGCCGCGCCGATGCTGCCTCCCTTCGCGGCGGGTACACGATCGCTCGAGGCCGAGTCCTATCGCTGGCTGACGGCACTGAAGGGGGTAAAGCCCAAGCCGGCCGAACCACTGAATCTGCTGACGCGATTGATTGCGATGCCGAGTCCGGCGGCGACCACCGACGCGATAGACTCAAAACTCTGGACGGGCTTGGCGAACGAGCGGCAGGCGTTTGAGCAACGTCGCGCCGGCTCCGCCTCACGGTTCCGCTGGTTCGCCGATTTCACCGATACCGACTCGACTGGATTACTGACGAAGAGCGCCGACTGGTTTGCATCCGACAACTTTCAACAAACGGGGTCCGCAGGCGAGTTCGCGGTCTCGCCGATGGGAGGCAATGTGCTCACGGCGATCTTGCCGCGGAGCCGCAGCACTTATTTGGTAAGCAACAAACATGGAGGCACTCTGCGATCGCCGAACTTCACGCTCGACATGAAGTTCATCAGCGTGTTGGCCGGAGGGACGAACGCCGCTCGCGTGCGACTGGTGATCGAGAACTTTGTCGCCGACGGCGTGTTGTTCACGCAGGTGATGCCAACGCTCAACGATCCGCGATTGCGGTGGGTGACGCTATCGATTCGCGAAGCGTGGGCCGGTCGGCGAGCGTATCTGGAAATCATTCCGCGAGACGAGATGCCGTATCCCGGCAAACATGCGGACGCTCGAATCCTCAACACCGACGGTCGCAGCGGTGTCGCCGTGCGAGCGGTCGCGTTTCACGATCAAGCGGGTGCTCCCGAACTCACCTCGCCGTTGCCTGCCGAGTTGTGGCAAGCGGAGCCGTCTTGGCCGTCGCTCGTAAAGAAGTTGACGACGCTGGCGGGTGACACGATCAACGCCTGGGCCGACGATCGCTGCACCGACGAGCAAGCTCGGTTCGTCGATGAGTTGCTGCGTTCCGGCGTGTTGCTCAACGAGGCTCCGGCTGAGAATGAACTGGCTCGATTGGTCGCACGCTATCGGGAACTCGAAGCACAGATTCCTGTGGCGACGCGAGTCGGTGGCGTCGCCGATGAGCAAGGATTCGATGAGCGACTCTTTCCTCGCGGCAACTATCGCCGTGCGGGTGTACCGGTGCCGCGACGGTATTTGGAAGTGCTTGGGGCGTGGCCGACGCAGCTTGCGTCGGTATCAGCGGACGCTAGCAGCGTCCGCCACGGCAGCGGCCGACGCGAGTTGACCGACGCCGTTGTTGATCCGCGCAACCCACTCACCGCGCGAGTCATGGTCAATCGGCTGTGGCAGCATGCCTTCGGCGTTGGGCTGGTGAAGACGGTCGATAACTTCGGGGAACTCGGCGAACGGCCGAGTCATCCGGAGTTGCTCGACTGGCTGGCCGCTGAGTTCGTGGACTCTGGTTGGTCGATCAAGCACCTGCTGCGGCTGATGCTGACGAGTCGCACGTTTCAGCTTTCGAGCGAAGCGTCTCCCGCCGCGAGCGAGCGCGATCCGACGAACCGATTGCTGTCACATGCAAGCGTCCGCCGCTTGGAGGCGGAGTCGTTGCGTGACTCGCTGCTGTTCGTCTCCGGCCGATTAGATCGCCGACAGGAAGGGCAAAATGTACCGCTTGCCCTGCGGGCCGGTATCAAGGACTTCGAGAATCCGCTGGCCGGTCCGGTTGATGGCAACGGACGTCGGAGTTTGTATTTGGAAGCTCGTCGCAATTATCCGCAGCCTTTGTTGATCGCATTCGATCAGCCGAAACCCGTGCTGACCGTCGGCGAGCGGAATGTGACGAACGTCCCGGCTCAGAGTTTGACGCTGCTGAACGATCAGTTCGTCGGCGAGCAGTCGGGATTACTGGCTCAACGAGTCCAGTCGCTGACGAGTCCCGACGCTCGGTTGCGAGCGTTGTGGCTGTTCCTCTACTCGCGGCCGATCACCAACGACGAGACGACTCGCGCCGTGGAATTCTTGAAGTCACAAGCCATGCTCCTGGGAATCGCTGGCGATGGCTGGCAAACCGATGCTTATCTTTGGCACGATTTCGCTCACGCGCTGGTGAATACGAAAGAGTTTTTGTTCGTGCGTTAATGCCGAACGCCGATGGCCGGAGTTTTTGATGTCACAACGTCGTTTTGCTTCCAGGCTCAGTCGCCGCGAGTGGTTAAGGCACTCGTGCTTCGGGTTCGGCTCGGTGGCTCTGGCCGGCATGTTGAAGGCTGCTGCGCCACATTTTGCGCCGAAGGCCAAGCGAATTGTGATGCTGTTTATGGACGGAGGAGTTTCGCACGTCGATTCGTTCGATCCAAAACCGCGGCTGACGGCCGAGCACGGGCAGCCGTTCAAGATGAAGATCGAGACCACGCAGTTCGAGAACAACGGCTCGACGTTCGGCTCGCCGTTCTCCTTCAAGCAGTATGGAGATTCGGGCATCCCGGTCAGCAACCTGTTTCCTCACATTGCGCAGCACGTCGATGACCTGTGCGTGATCCGCTCGATGCTGTCGCCGTTCGCCGAGCACGCTCAGGCGTGTTACATGCTGCATACCGGGCATCAGTTGCAGGGGCGGCCGAGCATGGGGGCCTGGATCTCGTATGGACTGGGCAGCGAGTCGGCGAACTTGCCGAGCTTTGTCGTCGTCAACGGCGGGCAATTGCCGCTGGGTGGCATCGCGAACTATTCGAGCGGCTTCCTGCCGGCGGTGCATGAGGCGTCGCTGTTTCACGTCGGGTTAAACACGCCGATTGTGGACAACATCGAACCGGACGAACCGAAGCCCGGTCAGCAACTCAACAAATTGCGTTTCATCGCCGAAAACGATCGGAACTTCGCTCGCAGGGCCGGAAGCGGTGAGGATCAAATCGAATCAGCGATCCGAAACTACGAACTCGCGTTTGCCATGCAACGCTCGGTTCCCGAAGTGGCCAACTTCAAGGAAGAGACGCTGGACACGCTGGAGAGATATGGCCTCAATTCGTCGAATGCGTTTGAGGCTCGGTATGCACGGCAGTGCTTGCTGGCTCGACGGCTGTTGGAGCGCGGCGTGCGATTCGTCGAGTTGACGTGTGTTGGCGGAATTCGTTTCGTCTCGCCGTGGGACTCGCACAACGACATCAAAGGTGAGCACAAGAAGAACGCCGAGATCGTCGATCGTCCGATCGCCGCGTTATTGGCAGATCTCAAGCAGCGCGGGTTGCTCGATGACACGATCGTCGTGTGGACGGGCGAGTTTGGCCGGACACCGTTTGCTCAAGGGAGCGATGGCCGCGATCACAACCCGCAAGGATTTTCGATGTGGCTGGCCGGTGGCGGCATTCGCGGAGGGATGACCTACGGCGCGACCGACGAGTATGGCTATCACGCGATCGAGAACATTGTCACGCCGTATGATCTGCAAGCGACGCTGTTGCATCTGCTAGGGATCGACCACGAACGCCTGACATTCCGCTTCGGCGGGCGAGACATACGTTTGACCGACGTGCATGGGCATGTCCTGCGTGACATCCTGGTTTAGATGGCCGTGAGGAATGTAGGGTGGGTCGAGTCATCGAGACCCACCACGAACGGTCAGCACTCTGGTGGGTCTCGATGACTCGACTACGATTGGAGAGGTGCGTTATGCGACGGCTGATCCTGTGTGTTGTCACAGTCATTGCATTGGGAAGCTTGTTGGCTGCCGTGCGACTTGCACCGCCACAAATCGCCCCGGTTATCTCGCAGGCCATCGGGGCCGTGCATCCGCGAATCTCTCCGGATGGAAAAACGATTGCGGTGTCGTATCAAGGTGCGATCTGGACGATCCCGCGTGTTGGCGGCGCGATGACTCGGCTGATGCATGACGCGGGGTTTGATATCGAGTCGACGTGGTCTCCCGATGGCGAACACATCGCGTATGTCAATTCGCCACGCTTCGGAGCGGGCGATTTGCGAATCGTCACGAAGACCGGTCAGCCGGTGAATGTGCCGAAGCGGATCGAAGTGCTCGGCACGGTGGCATTTCAAAAAATCGAATGGCTGCCGGGAGACCGAGTATTCGGGGTACTGCGCGTGGACGGGCAGGCGACGGGACTCAGTTGGGTGAATTGGAAGACGGGGGAAACGAAGACACTCGCACCGGCACCGCAGTGGGGCCGCTACGCCGCTTCAGTCGATGGGCAATGGGCAGCGTTCACGACGACGCTCGATCAACCCGGGCAGCAGACGGGGAATGACGGAGTCTCGGCCGATGTGTGGCGCGTTTCGATCAATGGTGGCGATCCGGAGAAGCTGTTTCGATTCCCGTCTCGCATTCACGATCTGTGTTGGTCGGCGGACGGGTCGGGGTTCTACGTCGTCAGCGAACTTGGCGGTGGGCAGGCTCACAATGATGTCTGGCATGTGCCGTTGCGCGAGTCCTTGCAACGGATGAGGATGCTGACGTTGGGACAAGCAGACGAGGATCGGCCGTCGGTCTCGCGCGAGGGACGCTGGCTGGTCTTCACCGATAATTAACGCGGCCCGACGTCGCTAGTTGTCCGTGACTTGGCGGACGAATCGGATCGCGTGGTCAAAGTCGAGCGGCTGGAATTCGGCAAGCCGACCGGACAGATCAAACTCGCGACGGCCGACCAGGCGAGCGGCACCGCCGTCACCGCGCGAGTGTCGATCACGCAGGTCGATGGCAAACTCTCCGCGCCGCCAGGATCGCTGTATCGCACGCTCAACGATGTCGGTCACTTCTATTGTGAGCAATCGGCCGAATGGACCTTGCCTGCCGGCAAGTATCGCGTGCGGGCGTTTCACGGACTGGAGTATCGGCCGCTGTCGCGCGAGATCGAGATCACGGCGGATCAGACGGCAGAGGTGAAGCTGCCGCTCGAACGTTGGGCCGAGCCGGCGAAACGCGGCTGGTACTCCGGTGAGAATCACATCCATGCGAACTACGGCTATGGCCAGTGGTACAACTCGCCGGCGACGATGCTGACGCAGTGTGCTGGCGAAGGGATCGGCGTCTGCAATTTTGTGGTGGCGAACTCGGAAACCGACGGCATCTTCGATCGCGAGCACTTTCGTGGACGGCTCGATCCGGTCTCCACGAACGAAACGCGTCTGTATTGGAATCAAGAGTTCCGCAGCACGATCTGGGGGCACATGACGCTGGTCAATTTGAAGCAGCTCGTCGAGCCGATCATGACCGGCTTCAAGGAGACGACAAACCCGTGGGACATCCCGACCAACAGCGACATCGCCGATCGCACACATTGGCAACGGGGGCACGTCAATTACACGCACGTCGCGCAGAATCCAGAAGACCCGTACCAAAACCCATACACCGGCAAAGGCATTCCGGTCGATGTCGCGCTGGGGAAGATCGACTCGCTGGATTTGAATGCTTCGTATGCCGGCACAACGGTGCTGTGGCATCGGTTGCTGAACTGCGGCTTTCGCTTACCGGCGTCGGCGGGGACCGACGTGTTCTTGAACCGCGTTGTCAGCCGCCTGCCGGGTGGCGATCGAGTCTAAGTGAAGATCGACGGGCCGCTCGATTATGGAAAATGGATCGAGGGCCTGCGGACCGGTCGCTCATTCGTGACCAACGGGCCGATGCTGGAGTTCTCGGTCGGTACGGCTCAACTCGGCGACACGATCAAACTGGATGCCGCTCGCGAGTTGGCCGTGATCGCCAAGGCGCAATCGCATTTTCCAATGGCGAAGGTCGAAGTGCTCTACAACGGCGAAGTCGTCGCGAGCGTGCCGCTTTCGGACAACAAACAAAATGCGACGATTGAGAATTCGATCAAGATCGACCGCAGCGGTTGGCTGGCATTGCGAGCCTCCGGACCGGGTAACGTCGATCATCCCGTCGGTTCGTTGGATGCGCACACAAGTTCGATCTATGTCGAGGTCGCCGGCAGTCCTGCAGGAGCTCGCGCGGACGCCGAGTTCTTTCTCAAATGGATCGACCGGCTGTCGCTGGCTCTTTGATTGCGCGATCGCGTGCCGAACGATGAACTGCGGAAGCATGTGCAGAACCAACTCGAAGCGGCACGCGCTGTCTACACGAAGATCGCAGAGACGGGACGCTGATCGCAGGCAGGGGGTCGGGTCACCGCACGGGACTGCTGAACTTGAAGATTGGCAACAGCATGGCGATGGCGATGCCTCCGATGGCGCTTCCCAGGACTGTGATGATCAGCGGTTCGAGCAAGCTCGTGACCGTCTTCACGGCGTTGGCGACTTCGCGTTCGAGGTATTCGGCGACCTTCTCCAAGACTTTGCCCAGCCGTCCGGTCTTCTCGCCGGAGGCGATCATCTGCACGACCATTTTGGGAAACAACGCTTGGCCGTGCAGAGCCTCGTGAATCTGGCGACCGGTCGTGACTTGTTCGCCGACCTGTTTCCAACAGCTTTCATAGAAGTGGTTGTTGGACGTCCCGCCGCTGAGTTCCAGCGCTTCGAGCATTGGTACTCCGGCATTGAGCGTGGTCGAGAGCGTCCGCAGGCTGCGACTGAGCGCGACCTTGCGCGACAGACCGTTGAAGGGCGGCAGATAGATCTTCATCCAATCCAGAGCAATGCGGCCTGACTCTTGGCGGAACAGGAAGATGCCGATCGCCAGCAAGACCAGTGACACACCCAGATACCATGGCCAATACATCGTCATTGACGCCGAAAGGGCCAGCAGGAATTTGGTCGCACCGGGGATGTCTTTCTCACGTCCGGCAAACATCGGCATCAGCTTCGGGAAGACGTAGGTCAGCAAAAAGATCACCACGCCGACGCACATCGTGACCATCGCCGCGGGATAGATCAGCGCGCCTTTGATCTCCGAGCGCATCTCCGACTCGGTGCGGTATTGCGTCGCGATCCGTTCCAGCATCGGGCCAAGCTGGCCGCTGGCTTCGCTGGCTTTGACGAGGTTCACAAACGCCTTGTCGAAGTGTTTTGGAAATTTCGACAGCGCACTCGACAAGTCGTCCCCCGCTTGCACGCTGTCTTGCAGACGCACGGTGAGTGACTTCATCGACGGGTTATCGGTCTGTCCGGCCAGCCCTTCGAGTGCATTTGCAATCGGCACGCCAGCATCAACCATCACCGCCAACTGGCTGGCGAACTCGACGATGTCCCGCCGCGTGACCGGCTTAGCGAACAGTGACGGCCCTCGCTTGGCGGCACTCTCCGCGACCTCTTCCAGCGAGACCACATACAGGCCCTGCTGCCGAAGCTGTGTTGTCGCGGCTTCCTGGCTGTCGCAGTTCAACTCGCCCGACTTCAGCGAGCCGTTCGTGTCTTTGGCTTGGTAGATGAATCGCATGATTGGTTTCCTGAAAGCAAGTTCGGCTGTCTGATCTCCTCTCCCCCGCATCGGGGGAGAGGGAGCCGGAATTCACAGATTTCACTCTCGTATTACGAGTTCGTCTCTGCCTCTCCACCCTTCCCCTTCGCTCCTTCATCCTTCTTCGGCGGTGCCCAGCCTTCATTGCTGGACCGCAGCACTTCTTCAACGGTGGTGATGCCCTCTTTGACCTTGCGCAATCCGTCATAGCGCAGCGTGATCATGCCGGACTGCCGCGCGGCTTCGCGCAGCACTCCGAGCGTCGGGTTCGTGGCGATGATCTCGCGCATGTGGTCGTCGATGACGAGTAGTTCGTGCATTGCGATGCGGCCGGAGTAGCCGGTGTTGCGGAACTTCTTGCATCCGACGGGGCGATAGAACGTCTCGACTTCAAGGCTGTAACGTTCCATGACGTGGCGAACGTCTTTCGGCGCGTCGTAGGGCTTCTTGCATTTCGGGCAGAGCCGGCGACCGAGTCGCTGAGCCAGAACCATGTTCAACGAGGCGGCCAGCAGGTAGCCCTCGACTCAAATATCAAGCAATCGCGTGACCGTGCCGCAGGCGTCATTCGTGTGCAACGTGCTGAAGACCAGATGCCCGGTCAGCGCGGCTTGGATCGCGACGCGAGCGGTGTCTTCGTCGCGGATTTCACCGATCAGGACTTTGTCCGGGTCTTGTCGCAGCAGGCTGCGCAGGACGGCACCGAACGTCAGTCCGATCTTTTCGTTGGTTTGAAACTGATTGATGCCGGACAATTGAAACTCGATCGGGTCTTCGACGGTGCAGACGTTGGACTCGATCGAGTTGACCGTGTTCAACGCCGAGTACAGCGTGGTGCTCTTGCCGCTGCCGGTCGGGCCGGTGACGAGGGCGATCCCGTTGGGCTTTTCGAGTTGTTGTCGGAACTGCTCGTAGATGTCGGCGCTGAAGCCGAGCTGTTGCAGCGACATGTTGATCGCTTCGTTGTCGAGCACGCGGATCACGACCTTCTCGCCGAATTGACCGGGGAGAGTGCTGATACGCAAATCGATCGGATGCCTTTCCATCAGCACATGGATGCGTCCGTCTTGCGGCAGACGGCGCTCGCTGATGTCGAGACTGGCCATGATTTTGATACGTGATGCGACGGCCGGCGCGAGGTTCATCGGCAGTTCGAGCGACTGGTACAGCGCGCCGTCTACTCGATAGCGAATCCGCAGCAGCCGGTCGCCAGGTTCGATGTGGATGTCGCTGGCCTTGTCCTTCACGGCGTTGTAGAGAATGTAGTTGACGAGCTTGATGATCGGGCTTTGTCCGGCGGCAACGGCGTCGCCGGCGATGTCTTCGACGGACGCTTCGATCAGCCGGACCGAGTCCTCCTTCGCGTCGTCGATGATGTCGTCAATCACGAAAACTCGCTCGTTGGGCAGGTAGGTCTGCACCATGCGGCGAATGTCTTTGGCAGCGGCGATGACGATCTGAATTTCGCACTTGGCGACTTCGGCCAGTTGCTCGGCCAGAAAGACGTTGGTCGGCTCGCTGACGGCGACGGTCAGCGTGTTGCGGACTTTGAACAACGGCAGGACCGTGTGCTTCTCGATCACATCTCGCGGCAGCGTGTCCACGATCTTGGCATCGAACAGCCGGGTGTCGAGTTTGACATACGGCAGCCCCAGTTCGACCGCGAGGCATTCCAGGACTTGCTCTTCGCTCGCCCAACTCCGCTCGACCAGCAGTTCGCCCAGTAGCTTCGCGCCGCGCGACGAGCGTTGTTCGTCGAGCACGATCTGCACTTGCTCCTCGCTCAAATAGCCGCGCTTGACCAGCAGGTCACCCAGCCGACGCTTCGGTTCGAGGAGTGAGGAAACAGGACGAATCATGACGCACCTGGGCTCTGACTTTGAGCGGAATGACGCTAGCCACCGGTGTCGTGGCGAAACACCGGCGGCTAGCGCCTTGCCGCTCATCGGAATCATGCGTGGCCACGCAACGTCTATGAATCTAGGTCACAAACTCCGGACGTTCGGGAGTCGAGCATGGCCGGGGCGTGGCAATTCGGAAACGCGCCGCGCGGCTGATGAGAATCGGTATGACCAGTCGAACCGTGTCAAATTGGAGCGACTCGGCGAGTTGGGAAGAGCGGAGGTCGTCCGCAAGTTCCCGGTAATCGAACGACTCGGCTTAACCGGCAAAGAGCCCCCAGTTTTCCTGATGCGGACAACCAGTCTCATCCGATCAAGAGAAGGTAGGTGCGCCGGCACCGTTGTCGAGTCAGAAGGAACGCTCATGCCAGGCTATCGCTGGTCACGCTTGATCGCCGTCTTATGCGGCGTGGGAAGTGCCGTCACGGGCACGTCCGCGTGGGCGTTTCAATCGCAGCCTTTCGTCCAGGAAATCAACAACGCGAGACACGGGTACAACCCGGGCGCTTGGGTGGGTGAAGGACTTTGGAACAGCGGCGGAGCCAACTATGCGCTGGGCGAGTTTGGCCCGTCGCTGGGAATGTGGCATCGCTCGGCGGACGGATCCCCCATCAGCAACGACAACTTTCCGCTCACGAAGCTGGGGACGACTCCCGGCGGAGTCAGTCAATATGGCGTCAACGGCGGCGACTTGAATCCGCCCGCCAATCAGCCACCGTACATCGCCAACAACATGGCCTATAGCGCGAATGGCCAATCGCCGTTTGGTCAGCCGGTGAATGGAGCGTCTGCGACCGATGCGTCGAATGGGAATCCGCCAAATCGTCCACAACAAATCCATGGCGCGAACGGTTCGATGAATCCGAACCAATTCGGTCCGAATCAGCAGGGACAGTTCCCGCCTCAAGGTTGGAATCAATCCGGGAACTCGTATGGCTCGCTTCAGGCGGCGAGCGCCAATCGAACTCAATCGAAGGTCTCGTGGACGCTCGATTCGAACCAGCAACCTTACGTCGGTTTGCTGGGACAGGTGGCTCGGCCGGGTGTTTATGAGATCGAGAATCGAGGCGCGCGACTGGGCGACTTGCTCAAAGAGACCGGCGGCTTGGCTCGCGATGCCTCCGGACAGTTCCGCATCATTCGCAATGGCCGCCCCGGACAAATGACGTCGTATGCCGGTGCCGCGCAGTTTGAATTGATGGCGGGCGACTTGGTGATCGCGGATGCGCAGTATTCCTCAGCCGCGAACTACTCGCAGGGCGGCACGAACGCAAAGCCGGCATCGTCCACCTCGGTGCAGATCGGTTTTGTGAATCTCATCGATCGACCCGTCGTTCTGAAACTGCGCCGAGAACAATCCAGTGTTTTGGAGATTCTGGCGTTGATGCGTCAGGACGAAGGCTTGGCCTCGCAGATCAAAATCATCGCTCCAACCAACCAGCGATCTGCAGGCCCGACTCGGCCAGAGACACCGTTGGCTTCCGAGACCGTGTTGATCTTCCCGCCGAACGCAGTCCGGGCCGCACGGCTCGCTCCGTTGCCGGAACCATTCATGATCAAGCGAGACGACGATGAAACCGCGGGGCAACAGCCAGCACCGCGAGCAAACATCTTGCCCGACGTGACGCAGTCACCTCGAACGCAATCGCCACCAACACAGCCGTCGGTCGGAGCTTGGCAAGACTCGCAGCCGTTGCCGCAAGCGGCACGGGCAGTCTCGCAGCCCAATCCCGAACCAGCCGCCGACGTCACCGACGTTCCGCCTCCGCCATCCGAACCTGCAGTCGCCAAACGGGCCGGCGGGGTTCGTGGAACACCGCGCCGGCAGGATCTCATCGCCCGTGATTCACAGATGGTGTTGGCACCTCCCGCCGAGTCGAGCGATCGCGCTCCCGCACCACAACCCACTGATTCCGAAGTCGAATCAGACGAACCGTCATTGCTCAACGCTCATAGCCCACACCGGCCGATTCTGGCAGACAAGGATCAACTCACCGACTTGGATCTCGAAGTTGCGGAAACCAAGGCCGATGCCGCCGGATCGAGTTGGTCCATTTGGCCGCCAATCCTCACGGCGGGAGTCGGATTACTCGCGCTGATTGGGTTCAGCTTGTCCTTGCGCCGTCGCACACAAATGGCTCATGCGGTGCCGCCGGTTCCGCCGACAATTAGCACTCCGAAGCCGGTCCGTCGCGATGCGCTCGAAGCCATCATCAACGACCAATTGCCGTTGACCGAAGAACGCGTGCCACTCGCTTCGCAAATGCAGTTTCACGGACGGCCACAACCGGCGAAGTCGATTCGCTTGGATCAGAGTCACGTGCTGCCGAAGCCGCATTTGCAAGAACCGGCGGGCAGGAGTCAGGTGCCAGAAGTCAGAGGTCAAAGGTCAGAGGTCAGACGACCGGAGCCTGAACTCAGGAGTCCGCCGCCAGTCGCACCGAAAACGGTGGCAGCCGCCTCTCAGAAGTTTCGCATTGATCGGTCGGGAGCGACGGGGACTGGAACTCAGGTGATTTCCGGGACACCAAACAACTCGCCGACTGCTGGGCCATTGGATCGAGCGTTGTCAGCGGTTCAAAAGCAAATCACTCAATTACGAGAGGAGCGTGACGCATGAGCGTTGGATTAGACATCGGCTCCACTCAAATTCGTTGCGTGCGCCGTCGCGATGAGCGGCTGATGGGCCGTGCCGTGCAGGCGTTGTTTACTCCGTTGCCCGACGCGCCGGAATACCGCGCGTTGTTGGAAGCGGGGCGCATTCCGTTCGCGGTGTGCGAAGGTGCGTTGACGATCGTCGGCGACAACGCCGCCGAGTACTCATTGTTGTTTCACGTTCGTCCGCAGCGCCTGATGCCTCAGGGGCGGCTGCCGGTGAACGACCCCGTAGCCCGACAATCGTTGGCCGCTTTGGTCGACGCTTTGCTCGGCGAGCCAGATCAGCCGGGAGAGATGTGTGGTGTTACTCTTCCGGGAGGCGAATCGTTCCAGTCGCTGGCCACTAGCAGCGAACTGGAATTTTTCTCTCGGCTGATCCGGCTACGGGGTTTTGCTCCACAAGTGATTTCCGCGGGATTGTCAGTGGTGCTGGCGGAACTCTCGCGGCACTCGTTCAGCGGCCTGGGCCTGTCATTCGGTGCCGCGACCAGCGAGTTGGTCGTCGCGCATCGCGGCGTTGAACTGGCGATGTGCTCGGTCCCGCAGGGTGGCGATTGGCTCGACGAGCAAATCGCGAAAGAGTTCGGCGACACGCTGCTCGATGATGTGGGTGAACCGATTTTGGATCTTCCCAAAGCGGCCAGTCGCCGGCGTTCATTTGAGGGCTTCCTCAACGCGCCGACGAGCAATGCCGAACGCTTCCTGGCCAGCCTGCACCGCGACTTACTCTATGCGCTGATTCGCAGCGCGACCTTCACATTGGCGGGATTGCCACGAGCACTGGAGATTCCCCAACCGCTGCCGATGGTCGTCACTGGTGGCGTGGCTCGCATCGGCGGCTTCGAGGGACTATTGCGTCAAGCGATTGAGTTGGCGCGCTTCCCGCTATCGATCAGCGAGATTCGGTTCGCGAACACCCACGATTTCACGGTCGCTCGCGGGAGCTTGATCAGCGCCCAGCTTGAGAGCGATGTTCGCAACACGCACGCGGCGTGACATTCTTCTGGCAGAACTTTTTGGCAGACGAACGGGGGGCCAGGGGAATGAATTTCGGCTCTCCGCCATCCGTGGTGATTTCAGGGCCAGTGAGCCGCAAGGCGCTAGCCGCGGGTTCTTTTCATCGACCCGCGGCTAGCGCCTTGCGCCTCACGAATTCGTTTTCAACACGGATGGCGGAGAGCCTGAATTTCAAATCTGAAGAGGCTTCTGTCTGCGAGGGATCAGACCGATCATCAGAAACAGCCCGCAAGCGGCCGAGCATGTCCCGGCGAACCAATCTCCATACGCGACGTAGGCGCTGTGGCGGTTGTCGAGCGGTACGGTGTCGATGACCGCCGCGTTGAGCGATTTGCGCCACCGACCGGTCGCGGGATCTTTCAGTGTTGTTCGCACGGGATCGAACATTGAGAGCGGCACGCGACGGTCGGAATGGTTGCGGCTGGCATGTTGCAGTTGATCGTGCTGCTTCTTCCAGGTTTCGTCGCCGTCAATCATGACTTCCGGTTCGCGGATGACTCCGTCACCGTCGATGACGGCGGAGATGCCGGTGTTGACCGCTCGAACGAGCGGCGTGCGGCATTCGACGGCGCGAAAGGCGGACGTGATGAGATGCTGATCCAATTCGCTGCTGCCATGGAACCAGCCGTCGTTCGTCAGGTTCAACAGGCAGGCCAGTCGTCGTCGCTCTGGTTTGTAGTTGTTGTGTGAATCGGTGAAGTCGAACGTGCGGACGAGGTCACGCACTAAGTGCGGCACGGTGTCTTCGAAGCAGATGATCGGCGAAACGTTCCAGCGTCCGGCATCGAACGCTACCGGGGCGGTTCCGGCGGTGATGCCGAAGTCTTCGGGCAACGGTGAGAACGCCTGCAACCACGGCAACGATTCCTTGAGCGGGACATACTCGCCGAAGATCACGCGATGTTGCTTGTCGTAGGTATTGGCGACGCCACGCAGCGGCGTTACCAGCGCGGCAGAGTTGAAGTGCTTCAAGCCCTTCGAGTCCGCGCTGAAACGATCGAGGCCGACGACCAAATTGGCTCCAGCCTTTTGCGACATCTCATGCAATGCCTTGCGGACATACGGGTCGTGCCAATGATCGACCGGCACCTGCGGTGCGATGCGCCGCAGTTCGGTCTCGGTGAGATTCGGATCGGCGTCGGAGAGCGGCCAGCGAAACATCGTTTCCGGCCAGACAATGAGGTCGGGCTTGTAGGGCACGGAGTAGCCAGTCAGCAGTTCGTGAATCCGATACATCTGCCCGAACTCGGCCGGGTCATGTTTTACGGACGAAGGGAAGTTGCCTTGAATCAGCGCCACGCGCGGGCCAGCAGTGAACTCGGCCTGGCTGCGTCGGAAGTAGCCGTAGCCCAAGGTCGTCAAGATGACCAGCAAGCCAACCACCACCGCAGCGCATTGCCGACGCCACTCACCGTGCGAGCGGATTGGCGACTCGGCGTCGGTGGGGGGCGGCAAGTGACGCAGTTCCGCAGGCAATTGCACCGGCGTGATCAACTTCAAACGGCTCAGCCATGATTCCGGAACCAGGCCTGCCAGCATCGCGTTGCCGAGCGCAACCACGCCGCTCACACCATACGCTCCGCACACATCGGAAACCTGAATCAGTTCGATCCAGCGATACTGCGAGTGTCCCAACTGATACCACGCGAAGCCGGTCATCAAGTGAGCTCGGACAAACTCTAAACCGGTCCAGACGAGCGGTACGGCCGCGATCAACGGCAGTCCGCAGCGATGCACGGCCACGCGCGACAAGCTGACGAATGCGGTCCAATACATCGCCAGGTAAATCGACAGCGCGAACCACGCCACGTACATCGACTCATGTCCAAGCCGCAGCCATTGCAGCGTCGGCACCCAGAAAACGAGTCCGCCGACCCAAGTTGTCAGCCACAGCCGACGCGGCGCGCGTTCCAAGCGGACGAGCACGCACAGCGGCAGCAGCGCGAGCCAAGCCAGAGGCGACCAATCGAGCGGTGTGAAGCTCGCCCAAAGGAGCACGGCTGAGATGCCGCTCAGCAACATCCCACCACGAGCGGCTGCCGGCAACGATCGCGCGGCCGCGATGATCGCCTTGACCGACGGCTCATTACGCCGCGCGGTGTTCGGGTTCGTCGCTGGCACATTTCCGTCCGACACGATTTTTGCTTCCGTCACACGTTCGAGACTGCTGGTACTGATCGTCATCGGCATCCTCCTTGAGCCATTCCATCTTACGCGGCCCCGCTCGCCTGTCGGATTCCTGTTCGCGCGAGGGACACGTCGTTGGGGAGTGGACTCGAAAACCCGCCGCGCGGTCAACGGGACACAAGACGCTCGGAATGAGACGCCTTCGCAGTGTGTCTTGGCGACCTTCGCGGCCTTCTGTTCACAAATGAGATTCGGACGCAGATGACGATGAGATTTTTTGCTTTAAACAGAAGGTCGCAAAGAGCGCGAAGGAACTCAGGACTTCGAGTGCAGAACAGGGATTGCGAATTTGAGTTTGGTGGCTGGGAGGTAGTCTCCGGATGTCACCGAGGGGACGAACCGCCCGCGTCGTGAAGCGGATTTTTCTGTCCCCCATTTTTCTGTACCACCAACACAGCTTTTACAGAAAGATGTGGGACAGAAAGATGGCGGCAATGACCGAGCCGAATGCCTGTTTGGCTCTCTCGTGCGACTGAGAGTCGCAACCTGGCAGTTTCCCAAGACGAGCTGTCACACAACACCGACGATCGCACGAATACTGTTCCGCACTCATGGGATTCTGATAGCGCAAAATCGTCTTGACCCTTTTTGAGAGGTTCTCGTACTGTCCTTGCCCCTTCTGAATTTTGATGTCGCTCTCCGCGGCAACCAATCCTTTTCTGCCCCTCCTGTCTTCTTCCCGCCTGACATTCACATCCCCCGGAAAGGCCCTGTCGATGACCCACGTTGGTCGCGATCCGTTGGCTTTGTCTGCTCGACGACGTCCATCGCTTTGGCGATTCGGCTGCGCCTTGAGCTTGGTGGCGGCCAGTTGCGGACTGACGGGCTGCGTGTCGGACGACATCTATCCCGCCAGTGAATTGCCGGGCCCTTTGCAGGCGGCGCATGTGGAGAATCCCAAAACTCTGGAGCTGATTCGGCTGGCGAATGGAACGTACAACAACGAACTCATCGCGGCGGATGACGTGCTGGAGGTCAACATTCTTGCGGGGCTGAACCCCAAGGATAACCCGCCGACGATGCAACCGCGTGTCAGCAAAAATGGAGTGATCACGTTGCCAGAAGTCGGTGACGTCAACGTCGCGGGCTTGGATTTGGAGTCCGCCGAATCGGCGATCGCGACTGCGTGTGTGCAACGACAGATCTATCGTCGGCCTCACGTCACCGTCGCGATGCGACGACAGGCGACGAATCGCGTGATGGTCGCGTCGGGGGTGAAGAACCCCGGTTATTACAACTTGCCTCGCGGTAGTTCTGACATTCTCAGTGCGTTGGTCGCGGCCGGAGGACTCTCCGAGGACGCGGGAACCAACGTCGAGGTTCGCAATCCGAGCGGCGGTTCGGTCATCCCCGATCGAATCGCTCAGGGACTGGGGCCGTCGGGGAATGTGACGAATGTCGGGCATACGCAGTCAGCGCCCACGGGGCAGCGAACTGGTCCGTCGTCGTTCAAGATTGATCTGGTCTCAGCCACGAAGAGCGGACAAGCGGCCGCACCGTTGGGCGACGGCGCAATCGTGACGGTCGAACGGCGTGATCCAGAATCCATTCAGGTCACGGGGCTGGTTCATAAGCCAGGCGAAATCAAATACCCGATCGGTACCGAACTGCGACTTTTGGATGCCATCTCGCAGGCGGGTTGGACCAGCAATCAAGGGGCGAACAAGGTCTACATCATTCGGAGCACCCCTCGGCAGATAGTCATTCAAGCCAGTCTGCGCGAAGCGAAAAAGAATCCCAACGAAAACATCCGGCTGGCACCGGGTGACGTCGTCTCTGTGGAGCAAACACCAACAACCGTGCTCATCGACACGCTGCACTTGATCCGCTTCGCGGTGGGAACGTCGTTGAATACGTTGTTCTAAAAGAAACGGCTCTCCGCCATTCGAGTTGAAGACGATTTCGTGAGCCGCAAGGCGCTAGCCGCGGGTCGAGGAAAAGAACCCGCGGCTAGCGCCTTGCGGCTCACAAGACACAGAAAACAACGCGAATGGCGGAGAGCCAAAGACACTTTGTCCCAACGTAGCCGAACTCGTGAGAGTTTGGACCGAAGTCTCACGACTTCGGCGACAAGGAAGCGTGGTCTATGAATTCCGAGGCCCCCCAGCCCACAGCGGCTCCGATGCTCAACACGGCCAATGTGATGGCTGGTGCGATCCGTTTTCTGCACGCGGTGCGAGTCCGTCGCGGCACGTTGCTGGCCGCGCTCTTGATCAGCATTGTGTTGGGGGCGGCCTATTACGCGACCGCTACCCGGATGTACGACGCTCACGCGCAGGTCAACATCGTGCAGAGCGAGCGTGACAACAGCAAATTTGAAGGCAGCTCGAAGTCGAGATCGGTCGGCAACGACGTCTTTCAGTTCATGGCGACGTATCAGCGGATCATGGTCAGCGATCGAGTCCTTCGTGCCGCTCTGAAAGATTTGCCAAAAGAGTATCGAGTGGATTTCAACGGCCTCCCGCCGGAAACGTGGCCCAACACTCTGAAAAACAACGTTGCCGTGACCAATGAACGCGGCACGACGCTGTTGGATGTTCGTTATCGCTCACGCGATCCCAAGGCGGCCGCGTTCATCGTCACACGGATCGTCAACGAGTACGTCAACTTCATTAACGCTCAGGAAAACAAGACGAACCAAAATGCGTTGCAGACGTTGATCGAGCATCGCAACGAGACCAATCGCAAACTCGATGAGAAAAACGCCGAGTTCCTCAGCCTGCAAAGCGAGGCGGGGGTGTTCGACCTGGAAGGCAAGAGCATCAATCTTCCGGTCGCTCGGATGATTGAATTGAACAAGGCGCTGGTCGAAACGCAGCGGCAGACTCTGGAGGCCTGGGCCTTTTTGCAGACCGTTCAGCAAGCGGTGCAGTCCGGGCAGAACATGCAGCAGTTCTTGTTTCAGGCGGTGGAGTCCCTGGGGGCCTCGATCCTCGCGAAGCAAATGGGGTTGAGCGAACAAGACGCTTGGGCCGTCGCCAAGATGAATGAGGAGTTGTTGAGCAAACGGACAGAACTGGCCAATCGCCAGCAAGCTCTGGGGCCGAACAACCCCGTGATCTTGCAGTTGCAGCAGGAGGTGCGTGCTCAGCAAGAGTTCGTGAGCAGCTATTTCCAGCAGACCAAGTCGAACCTGCTGGCGAATTCCTCGGACCTGGGGCCGCAGTTGTTGGTGCTGGCTCAGCAGCGCTATCAGATCGCCAATTCGCGTCTGCAAGCGCTGCAACAACAGTTCGATCGCGAACGTGAGGTGGCCTCCAGTCAAAACACGTTGATGGCCCGGCTGGCAATCGTTGATCTCGATCGCCGCCGCTTGCAGGCGGATATCGAGGACACGCAGTCGGGAATCAGCAAGCTGGAACTCGTCGATGGAGGCGGGATCAAGTTTTCTCAAACCAAAGACGCGCAACCCAGCCGATTGCCATCTTCCCCGCGTTTGGTGTTGGTCGTGGCGGTCTGCCTGGTGCTTGGAGTCGGCAGCGGGTTGGGGCTGATCTATGTCCTGGACCTGCTCGACGATCGCTTCCGCTCGCCGGATGAATTGCGAATGCAACTGGGAGTCCCGGTGCTGGCGATGGTGCGTGCCATGCCCGCGACCGGCGAGTCTGGTGTTGATGCCGTTCAATGTCACTCCAAACCCAATGGGGTCGAGACCGAAGCCTTCCGCACGCTTCGCACACAGATCGCGTTCGCGGATCGTCAATGTCAGCGCATCGTTGTCACCAGCACGGAACCGGGGGACGGCAAGACGACCGTCATGTCGAATCTCGCGGTCGTGTTCGCTCAGTCGGGCAAGAAGACGCTGCTCATCGACGCCGACATGCGCCGTCCCGGTATGACCGCGCTGCTGAACCTCAAAGGTCAGCAAGGACTCTCGCAAGTGCTTCGCGACGAGCGGCCGATGTCGGTGTGTGTGCCTGAGAATGTTTACTCACAGGTCGTCCCCGGATTGGATGTGATCCCGTCTGGCTCGCGGCCGAGCAATCCCGCCGAACTGCTGGCGAGCGATCGGTTCTCCGAATTGCTGGCTTGGGCGGAAACGCAGTACGACCAAATCCTGGTGGATGCTCCGCCGGTGCTGGCGGTCGCGGACCCGATCATCATCGGCCGCATGGTCGATGCCGCCGTGCTGGTCGTGCGACCGGACAAGAACCGCCGCCGCATGGTCATCCGAGCCACCGAAGCCTTCGCGGCTGTTGAAGTCAACTTGCTGGGCGTCGTCGTCAATCATCTCTCCAGCGACACCTCCGGCGACTACTACGGCTACGGCTATGGCTACGGTTACGGCTATGGATATGGCTATGGCTACAACTACGGCCACGACGAAGCGAACGCCGCAGGCGAAACGATCGCCGAGACCGAACCGTCCGACGAAGAGACTCTCACGGAGGAGACCCCGGAGCTACGTCGCGCGGCTTGACGAACATTTCAGGCGAGCGGGGTGGCGTCAGCTCCCCGGTGTCTTCGATGCAGAACCGGGGGGCTGACGCCGCCCCGCTCGCCAAACTGCTTTTGAGGTGAATCATGAATAGGACCGATGGGACTCATACGACGTATACGACTCATCAGTCCCATTCGGCTGACGACGACACGCTCGACACCGCGTTGGAACGCGGGTGCCGCTGGATGATCGACGCCGCGCTGGCCGCGTGTGTGTTCGCCGTCCCCTGTTTGCTGGGTGGCCGCATCGCACTGGGACAATGCGTGCTGGCCGTCAGCGCGGCGGTCGCGGCGTTGGCGTGGTCGGTTAGTGTCTTGTGCGGTCGTCGACCAACGTGGACTGTCACCTATGTCGAACCGCTGTTGCTGGCGGTCATTGGAGTCGGACTGCTGCAAGTCACTCCGCTGCCGCCAGGGCTGTTGCGATTTGTGTCTCCTCAGCACGGCAAGTTGCTGCCATTGTGGTCGGGAGATGCCGAAGTCGCCGGATCGTTGGGAGCTTGGCAGACTCTTTCATTGAATGTCGGAGAGACTCGGCAGGCGATGATCATCGGATTGAGCTACGTCGCGTTGTTCTTCGTGGCAGCGCAGCGGCTGCGGCGAGTCGGTGATATCGAACGTCTGTTGAAATGGATCGCGGCCTCGACCGGATTGATGGCGCTGTTCGGGGTCGTGCAATGGCTGACGAGCAACGGCAATTTCTTTTGGTTCTACGATTACCCGCTGACGACCTCCGGCCAGCGAATGAAGGGGGCGTTCACGAATCGGAATCACTTCGCAGAGTTTTTGGCGCTGGGCTGTGCTCCGTTGCTGTGGTGGATTCTGAAGGTGCTCGAACAACGCTCGGTCACAAGCCACAGCTTCGGGCGTGCTGAGTCTCGCAACAATCACGACACGCTGCTCGGTGGCTTGTTGTTGTTACTGGGAGTGTTGGTCTTCGCGGCATTGTTCTCGCTGTCGCGCGGTGGAACGGTGGCACTGAGCGTGTCGATGGTGGTGATGCTCGGCTTGCTGTTCCGCGCCGGCCGGTTGTCGGGCCGAGTGGTCAGCGTCTTGCTGGGGATCTCGTTGATTGCCGGCAGCCTGTTCCTGGCGTTTGGTTCCGACAAGGTGGTCGATCGGCTCGACAACTGGGAATCGGATGAACGGCTGGCGGTGTGGGATGCGAACTGGCAAATCATCCGCGACTTCCCGTTGTTTGGAACGGGTCTGGGAAGTCATGCGGAAGCGTGTCCGATGTATTACGACCCACCGTTCGGCGACGTGGAATTCACTCACGCCGAGAATTCGTACTTGCAAGTCGCATCCGAGTGTGGCGTGCTTGGCCTGAGCTTGGCGTTACTGGCGATCGGCTGCTGCATGACGTGGTGCTGGCGAACGATTCGCTCGCGAGCTGATGTGCGAATCCGCGTGTTATCGGCGGCGGTGACGGCCGGCTTGGCGGCGAATCTGGTTCATGCCCTCGTGGATTTCTCCTGGTTCGTGCCGGGCTTGATGGTGATCGTCGTTCTGCTGGCGGCGTGTGCTAGGCGGTTGGATCAGTTGGCGACCAGCCGTAGTGCAGAAGGCTCGCCTGCATCTTCTAAAAACAGTGCAGGCGAGCCGCCTGCACTACGGGCAACCGCCACTCCCATGCCACGCGGCTTGGGCTTCGCGGCGGCGGCGATCACGGTCGCATGCTCGTTATGGGCGCAGCCGCACTTGCAACAGCATGCACAGGGCGAGCCGCACTGGTTCGATTACCTGCGGTTGGCACTGCCTCAAAAGGGAATGGTGGCGACGACTTCAGACGACACCGAAGTAACCGAGGACGAACGGACTTCTCAGTTCAAGCAACGGCTGGCGGCGCTGAACGCGACCGTGAAGCTCGATCCGTCGCACGCGCGAGCTCAGTTGCGGTTGGCTTCGGCGTATCTCGCGGCATTCGATCACTTGCAGCAACAAAGCGACGATCCGATGTCGCTGTCGCAACTGCGCGACGCGGCCCAAGCAGCGCAGTTCGAGTCGGTCGAGGCGATGCGCGAATGGCTGGACCGCGCGGTCGGAAAGAACGTGAAATATCTCGATGCGGCCGCTCGGCACGCGAAGAAGGGAGTGCAGCTTTGCCCGTTGCAGGGGCAAGCCTACGTCCACTTGGCCGAACTGCGATTCCTGGAGGATCTTGCTCCGCAGCATGGAACGGCGCTGTTACGGCAAGCTCAATTGGTCCGTCCGCAATCGGCGACGGTGCAGTTTGCTGTGGGACGCCAGCACTGGCTCGATGGACAAGTTGAGAAGGCCCTGGAGTCGTGGAAGCTCGCGTTTCATCAAGACAAGAATTCGCAGGAGCAAATCCTGACACTGTTGGTCGGAAACGTGCCGGCACCGGTGATCCTCAACAGCCTCCAGCCGGACCTTACGGCGTTGCAGCGTTTGGAGGCCCGCTACTTCAACGATCAGCATCCGCTCGCGGAACATCCCGTGGTCGCGCGAGCCTATGCGGAAGCGTTGAAGAAAGAACTCGCGAACCCGGAATGCGATCAGCCGGTCGAACGGATGATCGCTGCGGCCGCCGTTTACAACCGTCTGGACGACACCGAGGCGACGGAAGCCTGCCTGCGTCGCGCGCTGGAGATCGACCGCTCGTCATTCGCCGCCCGCAAGATGTACGGCGTGTTTTTGTACGAGCACGCGGAGTACGCGAAAGCCTCCGAACATCTCAATTGGTGCGTGCGGATGGCTCCCAACGACCGTTGGCTGCGCGGTATCGCCGAGGATGCTCTCGACCAGAGTTCGCGAACCATTCAACCCGCCGGCTTTGAATCACGCAGCCGCATCCGCCGCTGAGCCTTGCCGTCCCGGCCTACTCCTGTTCCGCTGTGGGCGCGCTGTCCGCAGGCAATTTAGAGAATGGTCATGCGATTCACTCTGACGGCTTTCTTCGTGCTCTTACTGACTGACTTGCTACACGCCGAAGATGGGTTGGACGCTCGCTTGCGTCCGTTGATTGACGCTCACAAAGGCGAGGTCGCGATCGCCGTAAAGCATCTGAAAACCCGCGAGGCATTTCAGCACCGGGCCGACGAGCCAATTCCGACCGCGAGCCTCATCAAACTCCCCGTGATGGTCGAGGTCTACCAGCAAGCCCACGACGGCAAGCTGAAACTGACTGACCCAATCACGCTGCGGAAGGAAGACAAAGTCCCCGGTAGTGGCATCCTGTCAGCGCACTTCAGCGAAGGAGCGTCGTTCCCAGTGGTCGATGCCGTACGGCTGATGATCGCGTTCTCGGACAACACCGCGACGAATCTTGTCGTGGACAGGATTGGCTTACCCGCGACCGCCACGCGCATGGAACAACTCGGCTTCCCGAACACGAAGCTGCACTCGAAAGTCTTCAAACGCGAGACCTCCGTCTTTCCCGAACGGAGCGAGAAGTTCGGACTCGGTTCCACCACGGCCAGCGAGATGGTCGGCCTGTTGGAGCAACTGCACGCCGAGAAACTCGTCAGCCCGGAAGCCTCGAATGCGATGCTGGAGCACCTCAAGAAATGCGACGACAAAGAGAAGTTCCCGCGACTACTTCCGGCCGGAACGGTCGTCGCCCACAAGACCGGTTCCGTGAATGAGGCCCGCACAGACGCTGGAATCATTTTCTCACCGAGCGGACCGATCGCGGTGTGTGTCCTGACCGCCAAGAACGCGGACAAATCCTGGACGGCAGACAACTCCGGAAATCGGCTGTGTGCGACGGTTGCTCGAGAAGTCTTTTCCCATTTCAATCCCGCCCCAAGCCCTTCCGAGAAGTGACGACCGTTATTGGGAAAGAGTTAGTTGGTTAGATGCCTCGAGTCTCCGAGTTCTATGGCATCGCGATCTACATGTACTACAACGACCACGCTCCGCCGCACTTTCATGCTGAGTACGGTGAGGATGAGGGGCAATTTACGATTGAAACACTGGAACTCCTGGTCGGCAATCTGCCTCGACGTTCCAAATCTCTCGTCTTGGAGTGGGCATCCATGTATCGTGATGACCTGCGGGAGAATTGGGATCTGGCTCGCGATGGCCTGCCACTCAAATGGATTCCGCCGCTGGATTGAATTGGATTGGGAGCCTCGCCGATGCGTTCGATGATTCGAGTCAAGCAGGTCGTGCCGTTGGACCGGTTCGTCGTGCGCTTGTCGTTCACCGATGGCACTCAGCGCGAGATCGACCTCGAACCGTTTCTACACGGCCCGATTTTCGAACCAATGCGGCATGATCGCGACGAGTTTCTCAAAGTGCTCGTGGACTCGCGCGCAGGCACGATTGTCTGGCCCAACGGGGCGGACATCGATCCCGATGTCTTGTATCTCGGGCTGCAACCGGCGTGGCGTGAATTGCCGAACTTGGCCGCTCAGGCGATGGTGTGATGCTATTGTGGTACACCATCTGACAAGTCATTTTTTCAACACACAACAAGGGACAACAACTCATGGCAAAGCAACTCAATATCGGCATGATCGGTTACGGCTTCATGGGCCGAGCGCACTCAAATGGCTACAACCGCGTCGCCAACTTTTTTCCGGACCTGGAATTCAAGCCGGTGCTGAAGGCCGCGTGTGCTCGCAACGCCGAGGCAACCAAGACGTTCGCCGACACCTGGGGCTATCAATCCACCGAGACCGACTGGCGGAAGCTCGTCGAACGGAGAGACATTGATGCCGTCGATATCTGCGTTCCGAACAACTTGCACAAAGAGATTTCGCTGGCCTGTGCGGCCGCCGGCAAAATGATCCTGTGCGAAAAGCCGCTGGCTATGAGCGTGGCCGAAGGCGAAGAGATGTGCCAAGCGGTTGAGAAGGCCAAGGTCGCGAATACCGTCTGGTACAACTATCGACGCATTCCTGCTGTCACGTTCGCGAAGCAGTTGATCGACCAAGGAAAGCTCGGTCGCATCTTCCACTATCGAGCGAACTTCTTGCAGGACTGGACAATCTCCGCCGATCTGCCGCAAGGTGGTAATGGGCTCTGGCGATTGGACGCCGCAGCGGCCGGCAGCGGTGTGACCGGTGACTTGCTCGCGCACTGCATCGATACAGCGATCTGGCTCAACGGCGGAGTCACGAACGTCACCGCGATGACCGAGACCTTCATCAAAGAGCGAACGCATACCGCGACGGGCAAGGTCGAGAAAGTCAGCATCGATGACGCTTGCGCGTTCCTCTGCCGGTTCAACAACGGCTCGCTCGGCCTGTTCGAATCGACCCGCTACGCCCGCGGCCACAAGGCGCTCTACACCTTCGAGATCAACGGCGAGCACGCCTCAATCAAGTGGGACTTGCACGATCTGCACCGCCTGCAATGGTTCGATCACCGCGACGTCGGTAACTTGCGCGGCTGGCGATCGATCCACATCACCGACGGCGATCATCCCTATATGGGCAAGTGGTGGGTGCCCGGCTTACAGATCGGCTACGAACATAGCTTCGTGCATCAAGTCGCCGACTTCTGCGAATCGCTGGCGAAAGGAACGCCGTGCGGCCCGACCTTCCGGGACGCCCTCGAAACCCAAAAGGTTTGCGATGCCGTCTTGGGCAGCGCGAAGACCGGCCAATGGACCAATGTCTGACGTGAAATGGCTTTGCCAACGGCAAGCCAGACTTTACCATTCCGCCGCAACAGCCCGGCCGCTCGCAGGAGCCGCCGGGCTGTTGTGATTGTTTCGGGCACACGAACTGAATTCTGAAAGGGCTTTCGGCCATGGAACGCGAGCCGATCTCCGCAGAAGGTTACAATAAGCTGCGGGAAGAAATCCGCCGCCTCGAAGAAGAGGAGATGCCGAAGCTCGCGGTGCTGATCGCCGACGCGCGCGCGGAAGGTGATCTGCGCGAGAATGCCGAGTATCACGGCCAGCGAGAGAACCAAGGCCGCATGCAGGCCAAGATCAATCAGCTCAAGTCGCGGTTGTCACACTGTGTGATCGTGGATAAAGCCTCGATGCCCAAAGGGGTCGCCGGATTTGGTTCGGTCGTGATGCTGAAGGATCTCAGCAACAGCAAGAAGGAAGGGTACGAACTGATCGGCCCCGGCGAGGAAGACTACGACGCCGACATCATGAAGATCCTGCTCAGCGGCCCGCTCGGCCAGGCGATCCAAGGCAAGAAAGTCGGCGATATCGTGGAACTCACCACGCCGCGCGGTAAACGTAAATTGGAAGTGACCGAAGTGAAGTAGTTCGATTGCGCCCGTAGCGACCCGGTTTATCGGGTCGAGCCCGCCCCGATGAATCGGGTCACTACGAGCGATCGTTCGACCTACGAACCCACAACCATACCGGAGAGAAACATGCGGAGCGTTCTGGCGATTGCCGTTCTCGGTTTTGCGGTGACGAGTGCCTCAGCGGGTGATTGGTCGGAATTTCGTGGCCCGACCGGACAAGGACATGCGGACGGCTCGAAGCTGCCGACCGAATGGTCCTCGACGAAGAACGTCACTTGGAAACAAGACATTCCGGGACTCGGCTGGTCCTCCCCCATCGTGGTTGGCGATCGCATCTACTTGACGAGCGCCGTGCCCACCGGCGACGGAGACAAAAAGGATCAGTCGCTGAGAGCGATGAGCCTGAGCGTCGCCAGCGGCAAACCGGTTTGGGATACCGAGGTCTTTTTGCACGACGCTCAAACGATCGGCCGGATTCACGGCAAGAACAGTCATGCCAGTCCAACTCCAGTCTCTGATGGCAAACATCTCTTCGTCCATTTCGGCACACATGGCACCGCGTGTCTGACGCTCGACGGCAAGATCGTCTGGCAAAACCGCGAATTGAAATACGTGCCGCAACACGGCAGCGGTGGCTCACCGATCCTCGTCGATGACATGCTGGTTGTGTCGTGCGATGGAGCGAACGCTATGTTTGTCGTGGCGCTCGATAAGGGAACTGGGAAGATTCGCTGGCAAACCACTCGCGAGCACAAAAACGGCACCAAGTTCTCCTTCGGCACACCTCTGTTGATCGAGGTGAATGGCGAGAAGCAAATCGTCTCCCCCGGCACGTTCCACGTAGCCTCGTATCGTCCGAAAGATGGCCAGGAAATCTGGCGTGTCGATTACGGGTCAGGCTACTCGGTCATTCCGCGCCCGGTCTTTGGGCACGGCTTGGTTTTTGTCAGTTCCAGCTATGACACGCCAACGCTGCTGGCGATCAAGCCGGATGGGAAAGGCAACGTCACTGAAACGCACGTCGCCTGGAAGGTGACCAGCAAGTTGATGCCTCACACTCCGTCGCCGTTGCTTGTTGGCGATGACTTGTACGTCGTCGGCGATGGCGGAGTCGCGACCTGCTTCAAAGCGGCAACCGGCGAGCAAGTCTGGCAGGATCGCGTCGGCGGCAACTATTCCGCGTCGCCTTTGTTTGCTGACGGCAAGATCTATCTGCAAAGCGAGCAAGGGGACGGCATCGTCTTGCAGCCCGGCCCGAAATACATGGAGCTAGCAAAGAACCCGCTGGAGCCGCGTACGTTTGCGTCGTATGCCGTGGCCGACGGGGCGTTGTTCATTCGGACGGAGAAACAGCTCTACCGAATTCAGCAGCAGTAGGGTGGGACAAGCTCGCTTCGAGCGCCGGCCCACCAATACGGCAACACAATTGCTCAGCGACTGGTGGGCCGGCGCGGCGAAGCGCCGCTGGTCCCACCCTACGACGCTTCGCGGAAGCGAAGCTGTGGTTTTTCCATCGTGACTTGCGTGTTGGGAGGGACGCTCTTGGTGATCGCGCAGCTGGAGCCGATCACCGAGTTCTTACCCACGACCGTCTCGCCGCCGAGCACTGTGCCGTTCGCGTAGATCACGACACCTTCTTCGATCGTCGGATGCCGTTTTGCGCCGCGGATGATGTTGCCGTTTTCGTCCTTCGGAAAGCTGAGCGCTCCGAGCGTCACGCCTTGGTAAAGCTTCACATTGCGTTCGATAACGGTCGTTTCGCCGATGACCACGCCATTGCCGTGATCGATGAAGAACGACGGGCCGATCTGGGCTCCCGGATGAATATCGATGCCGGTGCGGCTGTGCGACCACTCGGACATGATCCGTGGGATGAACGGCACTTGCAGGCGGTACAACTCGTGGGCGATCCGATGCACGGTGATCGCTTCGAGGCCGGGATAGCAGAAGATGATCTCGTCGAGCGTCTTGGCGGCCGGATCGCCATCGAACGCGGCTTGCACATCGGAGGCCAACATCCGCCGCATCTCCGGCAGCGATTCGAGAAACGCGAATGTTCGTACCTGAGCGGGCATCAGGAAGTCGATCGCGGAACCATCCGCATCGACGGGTGGGCTGACGCGGGACTCATGCTCGAGCGCACGGGCAATTTGCTCGGCCAGAGAGTCATAAATGCCGTCGATGAGATCACCGGTGTGATACACGACGTTGCCAAGGTGCAAGTTCTGGCGACGGCGATAGCCGGGATACAGCACCTCGGTCAAATCAAACAGGATCTGGATGATCGCCTCGCGGCTGGGCAACGCCGAATGGCCGAGATGATTGATCGAACCAATTTGCTGGTACGTCGCGACGATCTGATTGGTCAGATCGGGCAGACGGGATTTGAACGGGACATTGCTGGACATTGTGCGGCTCCTGCGAACGGGCTGGCTGCCGCGAGACAACGTCTTTGGCAGAGACAGCGGAGCGTCTGACGACAAATCCGGAACGAATAAGCGAAGTGCGGCGTTCACGGCAGACACCTTCGGCAGATTCTAAGTAAGCGAACTGGGATCGTCAGCCTGGAAAGGGAGACGTACTTCGTCAGCATCGGCCGCAGAAGACGTACGCCCTGAACGATTCCGAGAACCGTCACGTCCGGCAATATTGCGAAACTTTGCCGAAGAGCGATTGATGACGACCTGCCCCTGTGCCAGAGGAATCAGAGCGACCACGAATCCTGTTGAAACACCACGCGATACCCGTCCGGATCTTCAAACGTCATTCCGGCTCGATCCCAATAAGGGTTGAGCGAGGTCACCGGTTGGTATCCGGCGGCCTGCATTCGAGAAACGGCTGCTTGCCAGTGGTGGGGATCGAGGAGATAGAAAACGATCAGGTTCTCTTGAGTCGGAGCACGACCGGCAACATGCCCGTGCTGATGCGTGAACTCCAGGTGGTAGCTCGCATGGGGCGCCCCGAGTATGACACCATCAAATCCCTCGTGATCCTTGAACGAGGTGAGTACCGAGAGTCCAACTCCGTCAACGTAGAACCGGACCACTTCGTCAATATGGTCTGTCGGACTTGCAATGCGAAGTTTGGTTTCGACAACTATCGTCGTGAGGACTCGAAATTCCGTCGCCAGGCGGTCAAAGCTCGCTTACCGCTGGTTGCGGAGTTGCTCAAGCTGCTGCGGCGTCAGGTTGCCGTTGATCGTCGGCAACGCGGTTCCTGTCGCAAACGGGTTGTAGACGTTTGCCGAACGTGAGGAAGCCGGAAGACTATTCGTCGCCAGAGCGACTCCAGTTTGCGGGGCCGAGTGCGGCTGCTGAGCGGCGGTCTGCTGAATTCCGAGCACATCATTCGGGCTGATTCGCTGCTCGGTGACTTCGGCCACGTTCATTCTGGTGCTGGACGGCAACGCTCCTGCGGGGGCCGCCATCTCTGGACGTTGCTGGCGGCTGGTACCGGCGAGCAAGTTCTTCGTTTCCTTCTCGATGCGGATCTCGTTCAACCAATACTGCGCTTGTTCAAGCGTCGGTTTCTTGACGGTGGCCTGGATGAAATGCTGCTCGGCCAGTTCGAGATTGCCTTGATCGTGCAGGATCAGGCCGAGGTTGTATTCCGCTTCGGCCTCACCGACGGAGTTGATGAAGTGCGATTTTGCGGTCGCCAGATCGCCCGACTTGGCGGTCGCGACTGCCAGATGGAAGCGGATCATGTCGTCCTTGGGAGCAACTTGCAGCCCCTGCTTCAACACGTCAATCGCCTGCGGCCATTTCTCTTGAGCGGCATAGAACTGTCCCAAGGCATCCAGCACCAGCGGATCATTCGGCGAATTCTTGAGAGCTTTGCGAAAGCCTTGCTCAGCCTCGGTCATGCGAACGGCGAGCTGATCCATACGAGCCAAACCCAGCAACGCCTCAACCGATTGCGGTTCGTCACGCAAGACGCGCTGATAGCGTTCGCGAGCCACGGTCATGTTGCCGAGCTGTTCCTGCCATTTGGCATAATCCAGATCGAGCTTCGACGGATTCTTGAGATTCTTACGAGGATCACCATCTCGATTGGCGAACGACGGCCAACGGCTGCCCCAGGACGCGCAGCCTGTCAGCATCGAAGCCATCAAGATCACGGCGGTGAAGCGAGTCATCGACATGCCACACCTCCATGTGCAGCGAACATAAATCCGCGCAGGGTTGTTTGAGGAAGAGAGGAAGTTGGGGAAAGGTCGCATCAGACTTCGCAGAAGAAGCGGGAAGAGGCTTCCTCCATCAGCTTCTGCGAAAGCACATATCGCTGATTCCGGAATCGGCAGATCGACTGGGCAATCTCTAACAAATCTCGCGGATCTGACGATCGCGGGGTTCGCTTCTGAGAATAGTGGTTAGCGAAGAGGTACTGGACCGCTCGCTCATCGAACGGCAGATTCCGCTGCTCGCACGCCAGCCGGAAGATTTGTGTGAACATTTCGCGATCCGGTGGTCCGATCCGAATCTTGTGTCGGATGCGGCGCAGGAAGGCTTCGTCGACCAATTCACCAGGGTCAAGGTTCGTGCTGAAGATGATCAGCAGCTCAAACGGAACGGAGAATTTCTTGCCGGTCGCCAGCGTGAGGTAGTCGATCCGTTCCTCCAGCGGCACGATCCACCGGTTGAGCAAGTCTTTGGGGCTGACAATCTGCCGACCAAAGTCGTCGATCAGAAAGACTCCGCCATTAGCCTTCATCTGCACGGGAGCCTGATAGAGGTTGCTGACCTTGTTGTAGCGCAGATCAAGCTGATCGAGCGTCAGTTCGCCACCGGTGATCACGACCGGCCGCCGCACGCGTCTCCAGCGAAGATCGACGGTGGACTCCAGCTTTTGCCGCTGATCGCCGGCCGCTTCGTGAGTGCCGGACGATTCCTGATCGTAGTTGTCCGTGACCAGATGAAGCGTCGGATCGAAGATCGTGATGATCGAGTTCTCGGTGGTGATCGCATACGGGACGTAGATGTCGCCGGCGTATTTGTTGAGGAACCGGCCGAGTCTGCGAGCCACCGTCGATTTGCCGTTTCCGGGCGGACCGTAGATGAAAATCGATCGTCCGCTGCACACAGCCGGCCCAACTTCATCGAGCAATCCCGGTCCGACAATCATCCCTTGAAAGGCTTCCAACAGTCGTTCAGGACTGCATGAAATGCCGGCCACCGCTTGCAAGCGGCATTGCGCGACGTACGACTCCAGCGGCACGGGCGCGGGGCCAACGTAGCGGCATTGCTCGAACGCTTCGCGTGCGCGTGTGCGCCCCATTTCGGTCAGGTTGAAGCGATATGCGGCCCGGCCGATGAACTCACCTCCGGCCGAGACTTCGATGCACTTTTCATCCTTGAGGAATCTCAAGCTTTCATCGATCAGGTTGTACGGGAGCTTCGCGTTCTTCGCGATTTCCACGCCGAGCAGATTGCCGTGCAGATAAATCTGTTTGAGGATTAGATCGCAAACTTGCATTCGCCCCAACCCGCTGTCTTTGAGCGACAGCGGCGCTTTCGGAGCATGAGCAGCCACACTCGAATCAGTCTTCACTCCCAACGTCGCGATCTGAGGATCCGCCAACAAGCTGCGAGTTTCCTCGGTCAGATCGTCAAACAAATCGGAGAATAGCTCCTTGCGAGCTTCCGTTGGCGCAACGCGACCAGGGAATTCCAGTGTTGCCAAATTCGATGTCGATTCACCGTCCATGTCTGCTGCTCACCTGAGGAATCAACCGCGCGCATGTCTTGGCGAGCGGGGGGCGTCAGCCTCCCGGTTGTTTCCGAGTCCATCGACGTTCCATGCACCGGGAGGCTGACGTCCCCCGCTCGCCCGAATGGTTTTTGCTTCGCGCTTTTAGGATCCGCTGCTGCTGGCTTGTGAGGCCCCGAGGTTGTTTGTGCCGATCGGCGGTGTGATTCGGGGAGTAAGGATCGTCTCACGCTCCCTGCGGCGGATCGCGTCGACCTCTTCGGCCGGACGTCCCAACGGACTAGTCACGCGGATCAGAACTGGCGGAGCTTGATCGGCTCCAACCAACTGTGTTGCCTCGTTTTTAACGGAGGCCAGGCGCGATTGACTCGTCGCATTGTCGATGCCCGCCTGGACGAAGGCGTAACGATGTTTGGCTGGTGCGTTCTCCAGAATCCAACGCAACTGCATCCGTCCCGACTCGTTCAAGAGGTGCGAATCATCAAAGTGGTAGTCGTACAGCGTCGTCATCATCACCCAGCCATTGCTGGTCTGAGCCGCGGAAATCGCCCGCACATATTCCTGATCTTGGCAGGTATAGGGGTGCGGCCAGTAATGCGCTGCGTGATAGAGGTGACTTGGCAGATTGGCCGGCCCCGTGGGACGTGGGTACGGAGGCCACTGCTTCCCATGTTTCTCGACCTGCCGTGCTCCGATGGGATCAGCCGCGCGTTCGGCGTAGTAAGCGTCTTTTTCCGCGCGCCGATGGGTCATCTTTGCAGGATGCCGCTCGCTCCACGGCCACGGAATAATTCCGGCACTGGCACAACCTGCCGAAGGAAAGAATGTCCCACAAGCAATCGCACCGCACAGCGACCATTGCCGCCAACGACCATCCATGGCTCGTCCCCCAATACACGACACGGCACTCGAACCGAGTGTCTCGTTCGTCGTTATCGGCTTTCGACCCAAACGGTGATAACGAGAAAACCGATTGAGGAAACACTGTCACGCGGACGAAACAGGCGAGCGGGGCGGCGTCAGCCACCGGTCTTGTGCCGAATGCACCGGAGGGCTGACGCCGCCCCGCTCGCCTGACTTATGGATTGACCAACAACGCTGCCGCACCTTGAGCCTGCAAGTCCTCGGCAATCGCACGTCCCAGAGCGATCGCATCCGCGTCTGTAGAAATCGTCGCGAGTCGCTCACACTCGAATCGCTGCCCGCCATCCAAGCTCAACACGACGGCGGTCATTCGCAGCGACGTCCCCTCCGGCCGAGTCCACACTCCCAACGGCGCGTGGCATCCGGCTCGCAACGTCGAAAGCACAGTGCGTTCAGCCAACACGGAAAAAAACGTTGCTTGGTCGGCCAGCCGCGCCAGCACTTTGCATGTCTCATCGTCATCGCTGCGACACTCGATCCCCAGCGCGCCTTGTCCGACCGCCGGCAACATCAGTGGCGGTTGCAGCGGAGCGCTGATTCGTCCCGCCAACTCCAATCGAGTCAGCCCCGCTTCCGCCAGCACGAGCGCATCGAACTGTCCTTGATCGAGCTTCCGCAACCGCGTCTCGACATTCCCGCGAGCCTCGACGAATTGCAGATCCGGCCGCTGATGCAGCAGTTGAGCTCGCCGCCGCGGACTTCCCGAACCCACACGAGCCCCATCCGGCAGAGAGCCGAGAGCCGAGAGCCGATGGCCGATATCCTTTCCCGCCTGATTTCCCTGCGGCAAGATCAACGCATCAAACATCGCACCGCGCGGCGGCACGGCCGCGAGCGTCAACCCGGCAACCGTCTCGGTCGGCAAGTCCTTCAAACTATGCACCGCGACATCCGCGCGGCCATCCAGCAACGATGCTTGAATCTCACGAGTGAAAACTCCAACGCCGCTGCCGCCACCTAATCGAATCAGTGGTTCGATCTTGTCCCGATCCCCAATCGTTGAGAGCGGCACGATCTCGACAGCTCGCTCCGGTGCGGTGATCTTCAGCAACTCGCGGACATGCTCGGCTTGCCACAGCGCCAGCCGACTGGCTCGCGTGGCGATCCGAATGGGAGAGGATTCATTTGACACTGCGAAACCTTCGTAAGTAGGAGGGGCACTCTTGCCCCTCTCGCATCACCAGACGGGCAGGAGTGCCCGTCCTACAAAATGACTTCGGCTTGCACCGACCGCTGGATTGTGACGACTCAGTGATTGAACACGAACTCGGAGCTATTGAGCAACGTCCACAACAAATCTTGCAAGCCTTCGGCGCGAGATGGTGCCTCGCGCAACAACTCTTCAATCGAAGTAAGTTCATCGGCACGCGGCCGGCGCGACAACGTGGCCAGGTACAATTCTTCCAGCACTTCTGTCTCAGGCTTGTTGGCTTTCAGCAGCGTCGCGAGCCGGCCGTTCTCGCCGATGACTTTCTGATGGAGCGTCGTGCTATTGACCAAGTGCAACGCCTGCGACAAATCGGGGTTTCCCGCACGAGCACAATCGCAGGCGTTGTTTCGCAACGGTCGGCCGAAGGTGGACAAGAACGTCGAGACAAACGATGGGTCCGCCAGAGCGATCGCCCGTGTCCCCAGCGGTTGTCCGTCGAATGCTTCGGGACTTCCGGTGACCTGCGAGACCGCATCGAGCAACACCTCGGCAGTTAATCGTCGCGGGACGCGATGCGTGCAGAGTTGTCCGTCGGGATCACGGCTTGGCTGAAGCTCGCTGGCGAGTTGATAAACGCGCGAGTTGCAGATGACTCGCAACAGGTGTTTCGCATCGAATTTTTGTTCGGTCAGTTCACGAGCCAACCGATCCAAAACAGCCGGCATCGCCGCCGGATTGGTCGCACGCAGGTCATCGACTGGATCAACCAAACCACGTCCAAACAGTGCGGCCCACGAGCGGTTCACCATATTGCGAGCGAAGTACGGGTTGTCCGCGCTCGTCATCCAGCGGGCCAACCAGACGCGCGGATCGGCGGACGGATCAGTGGTCGGCAGCGGTTCGTGAAACGCTTTTGGAGTGACGGCAATTGCCAGCATGCGATTGGGATTCGGTTTCGCCGCGACGCGCAGGCTGCGCGGCCCGCCGAAGCGTGCGCCATACGCACCGGAGTCCTTCGACTCCAATCGCGTAAAAAACGCGGCCAAGCCCCAATAGTCGTCCTGAGTCCAAACCTCTTGCGGGTGATGATGGCAGCGAGTGCATTGCATCCGCACGCCGAGAAAAACTTGAGCGGTCGTCTCGGCGAGATCTTCAACCTTTTCGTCGATGAAGAAGTAACCAACCGCTCCATTCGCATAGAGGTTCCCCTGCGCGGTCAGAAGCTCGCGAGTCATCACATCTAGCGGCTTGTTATCGCGGAGCGATTGCTTTAGCCAACCGGTGAAGCTCGCGAGTCCCTTGTCGCCGAGGAAGCGGCGATGTGACCGCAACAGATCGCCCCAACGCATTGCCCAATAATCGACATACTCCGGCCGCGCGAGCAACCGGTCGATCCACTCTACTCGCTTGTCGGCGGCGGTGTCGGCCAGGAAAGATCGTAATTCCTCCGGAGTCGGCAGTGTGCCAATCAAGTCGAGACCGACACGTCGCAAGAACTCTTCGTCGCTCGCCATCGGAGCGGGCCGCACACGCATCCGCTGCCATTCGGCAAGGACCAGTTCGTCGATGAAGTTCGCGGGTTGGAATTCCATCGCGACCGGCTCGGCCGAGAACGGCACGGCGACGCTGATCGTCGCGCTCTGTCCCAGGTACCGCACCATCACCGCCGTCTTGCCGGCTCGCTGAGCCATCACGCGACCGGTTCGGCTAACCTCGGCAATGTGACTTTCGCGCACATCGAAGAGCGTCCACGCGGTCACGTCGCGTGTCTCTCCGTCGGCGAAGGTGGCCTGCACCGCCAGCGACTGCGCCTGGTTCGGCATGAGCGTGACGTCGCTCGGCTGAGCGGTCAGCTTGATACCGATCAACTCGCCCTCGCGCGGTCCCGGCATCCCGGCAAGTTGCCAGTCACGAAGGATCGCGAACACTTCCGACTCGCGAGAGATTCTCCGACCGCCGCCATGAGGAATCTCGCCAACTGGTTTCTTCAGCAACAAACTCGACTCCGGAGCGGCCGGCACAACGCGCCGGCTACGGCTGGCTTTCGTCAGCACTTCATGGTCGAAGTCCGGATCAAACCCAAGCAGCGAGAGTCGAAACCCGCCACGCCCTTGAAACGAACCGTGACACGCACCCGCGTTGCAGCCAGCTTTCGTCAAAGCGGGCGAAACATCGCGCACGAAGCTGATCGACCGAGCTTGCGCAGGGGTACTGGCGAGTCGTGCCGAGACCGGATCAGGTGGCTCGGCCCCAATTGCAAACGAAGCGGTAATCGATACCAGAAGAAAGAAAACAGCCGACGTAGTCACGTTCGCCAGAACGTGGGTCTTCGCAACCGTCCCCCACACTCTGGCGAGTGTGGCTACGGCGCGTGCGGTGGCGGAGAGCGCAGCGACGCTCTTGAAACCGATTTCACTTCGCATCCGCTGACTCCTTGGCTCGCGAGACTTGCCGCAACTCGCCAGTCTTGGCTCGGAAGACGTACACGCTCCGATTCGGAAACTCTGCGGCGATTTTTTCCAAGGGCCAAGGATAGCGACCTCGCATCACGTCTGCCGAGAGGCTGGGTTCGTTCACGACATAGTCGATGTGCCGATCCGCCGGGTCCGCCTCGATCAACACGAGCGCCGGACGTTGGCGAACTTCGCGACGCAAAAGTTCGTCGAACGCTTGATACTTCAGCCGCGAAAACGCGATCTGCTCGACACCGTACTGCAGCTTCGACGGATACCAGAGTGGCGCAACGTCGATCAAATTGACCATGACGGCCGAGCCGATCAAGCAGCCCCACCAAATCGGCATCCGCGGACGCTCCGCGGCCAGCCAAGTACGGGAGAGCGTGTCCGTCACAGACGCGAGCAAAAGGCACCACAATGGACCAGTCTCGAAGACGTAGTGCCAATGAAAGATTCCGTCGAACCAATAGGGCACATGCACCGCGAACAGCGACACGATGGACGCGAAGATCAACCACCACCGTTGGTCGCTTACGTGGGGGGCGTCTTCAACGTGCCCGTCACCCGACGCTCTAAACATAAACAGGCCGGGCACGTTGGAAACGTGCCCCACGACAAAGACGATCAATGCCGCTAACAACGGCACAAGGCCGACCGTCCATTGCCACGATGCGAGCAATCGGTTCTGCGCGTTCTCGACCGCCAGCGCGGGAGTCAGATTGATCGCCCAGCGGTCGTAGTGATCGAGGACTCGCGGGCCGAGATGCTGCTCACCGCGCACGACGTTGTTGAACCCGTAGACGTGCCGAGGCGTGTAGGTGTCATTGAAGACCTGATACGGCGAGGTCGTCACGCTGCCCGTGATCGCGTGGTTGTGAATTCCGAGCACCACAAACCCAACGATCAACGGCAAGGCCATCGCAAGCAATGGCCGCAACACGAACCCGACGCGCAAGCGAGGAACGACTAGTTCCCGCCCCTCGCTGGCGCGTCGGGTTAGTATCGCGACAAACACGACTCCAAACGGCAGCGCGAATCCCGCCGCTGTCATCGGACGACAGAGCATCGCCCAACTCAGGCCGATGCCGGCCAACGCCGAATCGCGAACCAAGCCGCGCCGCAACCATCTCAGAAACGACCACGCGAAGAGGAACAACCCCAGCAACGTCGGATGATGCGCCAGCACCAGATTGCCAAACAGGGCCATTCCCGGCGACAGCGCTGTCAGCATTCCCGCGACGAATCCGGTGCCGTTGCTCGACAGCTCGCGACCGATACCAAAGACCAACACAGCCGCCGCCGCACCGGCCAGCCAATGTCCCAGGATCGGCCATCCCAGCCACAACCACGGTGCGACGAACAATCCCGTCGCGGGGAAGTAACGACTCGCGAATCGACCTTCGTTGACGACGTGCATCTGATCGAACAACCGCGCCGCGGTCGGATGACTCGGATACGAAAGTCGCCCCGCAAGATACGTCTGCGCTTGGAACAAGTAGCTGTACTCGTCGTGATAGGCCGGCGGCAGGTCTCCGAAGTGGTATTGCTCGCGATCACCGACTGGCATGACCGCCACGCGATAACACATCGCTAGCGATGTCCCGGCGATGAGAATTGTCGCTCGAATTGACCACCGTGACTCCACGCCTGCGTTCCACCAAGTTTGCAGTCGCCGCCAGCGATCCCCTTCCAGCGTCCAAAACGGTCGTCGCACGAACCAGAAGTAGGGCAGCAACACGATCAACAGCATCGGCAGAGTCGTATCGACGTTGATACCGAACGAGTCCGGTGTGCGGAGAACTTCTCGCCAGTGAACGAACTCGGCCGGCAGCACGATCGCTAACGCGACCAGTAACGCCGCCGCTTGAGCGATCACGATGCGGCGAGGAAGCTGCGACACGGCAAACTCTTGGGGGGCTGATTGCGAGAGACAACACCGGGAATCATACTCGCCGCATCATGACCGAAACCACGCAACGCGTCGCATTCATCACCGGCATCTCCGGACAAGACGGTTACTACTTATCGAAGCTGCTTATGGAGAAAGGCTATGCCGTTCACGGGTTGATTCCGTGCAATGCTCCCGGAATCGGTGAGCCTCCGGACGTCAATCTGCATTACGGCGATTTGGCCGAGGGGGGCAATTTTGGCGCGTTGCTCGACAAGATCCGGCCGGATGAGGTCTACAACCTGGCAGCTCAAAGCCACGTGCGGTTGTCCTTTGATCTGCCGGTCTATACGGCGAACGTCACGGGAGTCGGCGTGCTACGCTGGCTGGAGGAGATTCGCCTGCATCAGTTTCGCACCGGCCGGAGCGTGCGGTTCTATCAAGCTTCGACCAGCGAGATGTTCGGCAAAGTCAAAGCCGCGTTGCAGAACGAAGAGACTCCGTTTCATCCGCGCAGCCCCTATGGCTGTGCAAAGGTCTTCGGCTACTGGCAGACGATCAACTATCGCGAGTCTTACGGTCTCTTCGCCTGTAACGGGATTCTGGTTAATCACGAATCACCGCGCCGGGGCGAAGGGTTTGTGACTCGCAAAATCACGTTGGCCGCCGCCCGCATCAAGCTCGGTCTGCAAGACAAACTGTCGCTGGGCAATCTCGACTCGCAGCGGGATTGGGGGTTCGCGGGAGACTATGTCGAGGCCATGTGGCGGATGCTCCAACAGGATCAACCCGACGACTACGTGGTCGCCACCGGTGAGACGCATACGATTCGCGAATTCCTCGAAGAAGCGTTCCGTCACATGGGACTTGATTGGCAAAAGCACGTGGTGCAAGACCCGCGTTTTCTGCGACCAGCGGAGGTCGATCTGCTGTGCGGCGATGCCAGCAAAGCTCGGCGAGTCCTGGGCTGGAAGCCCAAAGTCTCGTTCCGAGAGTTGGCACAAATGATGGTTGAGTCCGACCTAGAACTGGTTCGGCGGGAAGTGAGCCGATAGGTTTCCGCACCGCTGTCAGAGTCGCCGCGTTTCGCCAGAACGCGGGCCTTCACGGAATGACCCGCGTTCTGGCGAAACGCGGCTACTGTTTCGAAACCACTGCGTCGAATGCCCATGACCGCTGAATCTCACGACAACGCCGAACTGCCCACCTCTCCTGAATCCTTGCCTCCCGTTGAACCCCCTTCGGCAAAATTCATCGTGCAACTGTTTGTCGTCCCCGGCTTGATCGTCGCAACGATCGTGGGGGTCTGGCTGCTGTTCGGCAAACTCGCGTCGGCCGAGCAAGACTGGCAGGCATTGCTGGCCGACATGAAAAGCAGCAACGAGCATCGTCGTGGCCGCGGCGCAATGGGACTGGCGCAAGCTCTGGCGATCGATCAAAACCGAAAGTTGGAAGGACCGCGACTCACCACGAACCCGCAGGTCGCGCAGGAGTTGAGCGCGTTTCTCGCCGACACATTGAAGAGCAGTTCGCAAGAACCGGTGGTGATCGACCAGCAAGCCTTCTTGACTCGGACGTTGGGACTGCTCGACGTTCCGGAGGCGGTGTTGCCAGTGCTGCGTGAGGGTATGAAAGAGACTCACGACCGCGAAGTCCGCAAGAACGCGGTCGCGGCGGTGGCGACGATCGCATTCCGAGCCCGCGAACGCGGCGAGCCGTTGACTGATGCTAGCATTCTCGAAGAGTTGGCCGCTGTCTCCCGCGATCAAGATTCGCTGCTGAGATCTTTGGCGGCCTTGTCGCTCGGATTCTTTCCGCTCGAACTCTCGGACCAGTCCCTGAGCGTCCTGCTGGAGGACGCGGATCTCAACACCCGTGCGAATGCGGCCGTGGCGTTCACTCGGCACAAATCGTTGAAGGCCGTTCCGGTCCTGAAAGATGTCTTGAAAGCTGCCTCTAGCCTGAAACAAGCGGTGCCCAGCGGCGATGCCGGTCCTATCGCGGCAACAAACGCGATGAAAGCGATCGGTGAACTCGCCCCTTTGCTGGACGAGTCCACTCGATCCGAAATCACGAGAGACGTCACCACGATTTCAACCGACTATCCCGAACCGCGTGTGCGACTCGATGCGGCCCAGACACTGATGAAATTCCGCGCGAAACCGGAAGAATCGTCTCTCCATTCTCCTCTGGAGTAAGACGAAGAGACTCGCATCCCGCGCGATCCTTACTTGCGAATGGGAATCGCCTCGACCGTCATCGTGCCGGCATTCAGAGTGAGCGGCTTGTCGGTCGAGTCATCATCCCAGACCTTCCAATACAAATCATGCGAGCCGCATTCGAGTCGGACCACATACGACGCGACAACCGGTGTCCATCGGTCGGCCTTCACGCTCAACCGCCGAGCGGAACCTTGCCAGCGGCGTTCCGGAGCCTCTTCGTTCAAGAATCCAATCGACACGTTTCGGATGTTCGCCGACGCCGTGATGCTAGAGTCTGCGCGAATCAAGACGTCGCACTCTTCGGTAAGGTCCACATGAACTTTCAACACATTTCCACGATCGGTGACTTGGATGGGGGCTATGAATTTCTCGAATGCCAGCAATATCGAACCGGCGACAGGCAAAGGCTTGCTCGGATCAACCGGCGGCTTGGACTGACCACCCATGAATTTCAAATCGAGGATTCCACCGCTCAAGCTGCGATTGGTCAGACCGCTTTGTTTCGAGACATTTTGCAACAGGGCCGTAATCCTTCACGGCCCGGAGAGAAGTGAGGGAGCTGATTGGTTGGCGAAGAGTGCTTGGACGGCGGTGGTGAGGAACTGGAAGACGTTGCGGGATTGTTGGCGACAGGTTTCGATCACCGTCAGCAATGTTTCCACGA
>SXKJ01000150.1 GCA_005778115.1 Planctomyces sp.
ACGCGATGGCTCACGAAATCACCGCCAGCCTGACCACCACTTGTCGTCAACGGGGCCACCCCTTTCTGACGCTCGCCAAAACGATCTGGCTCTCACCCGTCCCGCGCGCCCTCCCCATCCCCGCGTGACAACCACCAAACTTCGCGCACATCAACGAGCTTGGTAAACACGTTCATGTCGGTCATACTCAGCGTCGCATCGGAACCGCGATGGCCGATTGCTGTCGCTACGCATGTGGCTTGAAGGAGGGTCAATGTCGCTCTCGCCGATCCCACGGTGGTTGAGGTTCTGTTGCCTCGCCTCCGCAGTCGTCGTTTTGGTGCTCTTTGCCGGGAATTCCACTTGCGCCAACGAACCGCTGCATGTCGAGATCGATCGAATCGTTGCCCAATCTGTGGGCGGCATCGAATTTGAGTCCGCCGACGATGCAGCATTCCTTCGCCGAGTGAGCATTGATCTGATCGGTCGCATCCCGTCGGCGACCGAAATAAGAGAGTTCCTTCACGAATCCCATCCACACAAGCGCGACAACCTGATCGACCGGCTGCTCGCTGACCCGGAGTACGCGCGGAACATGATGCGGATCTTCGACGTTTGGTTGATGCAGCGACGAACGGCTCGCAATGTCTCAAATGACCAATGGCGTGAGTACCTCCAGGATGCCTTCGCCAAGAATCGGCCGTGGAGCGAAATGACGCAAGAGTTGCTCGGGTCCGACGGTGACCGACTGGATGCGCGCGGCCCGGCCCGATTCTATCTCGATCGGGAGTGTAAGACGGACGAACTCGTCCGCGACATCAGTACGATTTTTCTCGGACGCAACTTGCATTGCGCGCAATGCCATGACCATCCGTTGATCACCGACTATCGGCAAACTCATTATTTTGGCATCGCGGCGTTTCTCGACCGCAGCTTTCTCTTCGAAGACAAGCCCCGTAGCCTCAAGATCGTGGGGGAGAAAGGCGAGGGTGAGACGGCATTCATGTCGGCTCTCACACAGGTTCGCGGTGTGACGGGACCACAAGTGTTCGATGGGCCGCTAATCGTCGAACCGGTGTTTGCGGTCAATGAAGTTTACGCCGTCCCCCCCAGTGACGGCGTCCGTCCAATTCCCCGTTTCAGCCGGCGAGCCGGGTTGCCTGGCGCTGTGATCTCCCATCCGGCGTTTTGTCGCAACATCGTGAATCGTTTTTGGGCGCACATGTTTGGTCGAGGAATTATCGAGCCGCTGGATCAGGATCACTCTAAGAATCCGCCGCTCCATCCGGAACTGATGGAACTCCTGGCCAGGCGATTTGCCGATTCCGGCTACGATCTCCGGATGCTGTTGTGCGAACTGGCACGAACAAAGCTTTACGCTCGCGCGGCAAGTGCGGCTCCGGACTATCCCGCCGAAGGATCGCTGCGCTTGGCAATTTCCTCCGTGCGCAAACTGTCGCCAGAGCAGTTGGCCTGGAGTTGGATTGAAGCCACGGGCCGTCGCTCTTCCGAATGGCAGGCATGCAGTACCGAGCTGCGTTCAACTGATCCCAAGCTCTTGACGATTTTGATAAGATCTGACGCCGGGCGGGAGGCATACTTGCATCGTCGTCTGGTGGCTGACGCCGACCTGGTCATTCGCGCGTTCGTTACCAGTCTCCCCGGAGAGACGCCCCAGTCGGAGACGACACCTCAGCAGGCGTTGTTTCTCCTCAACGGCGAAGTTTTGCAGAGTTGGGTGGCGTCGCGCCCCGGCAACCTGGTCGACCGGTTACAGTCTCAGCCGTTCGACCGCGAAGTGGCCACAGAATTGTTCGTCAACGTGCTGTCGCGACCACCGAGCGCGGAGGAAGTTCAATGGGTCGAAGATTTGTTAGCCAATTCTGGTGAGGAACGAGCACTGCGCATCGCCGATCTCGCCGAAGCGTTACTGACATCGATCGAATTCCGCTTCAACCATTAAAACCGAAAACCGAATCTATGTTCCCTCTGGATACAGGATTGCTGTCTCGACGCTCCTGGCTGGCGGGCACGGCCGCAGGATTGGCATTGCCTACTGCCGCGAGCAACGCAGGGGCGTTCGCGGAGCAAGTCCGGTCGAATGGCAAGCGTGTGTTATTCCTGTTCCAGCATGGAGGCCTGAGCCAATTGGAGAGCTGGGATCCCAAGCCCCACACCGAGTTTGGCGGACCGTTTTCGGCGATCTCCACGTCGGTTCCGGGGCTTGCCGTCTGTGAACTTCTCCCAGAAATATCCCGGCAGATGCACCATCTGGCGGTGCTCCGCGGACTAAACACCGAAGACGCCAATCACGATTCGGCTCGCGTGCGAATGATCACCGGTTGGTCGCAGGGATTCGTCGGGGGGCAACATCCGTCATTCGGAGCGGTGTGTGGCAAACTGTTGGCGCACGAATCGCGCGCGCTAACCTATGTGAAACTGACAGACCGTGCCCATTGGTATCTTTCGCCGCTGGTCGACGCGTCATTTTTGGGACCGCAATACGCACCGGTGATCGCATTCGACGAGCAGCCGCCGGATCATCTCGCCCGACCAATGGAGTTTGGCAAAGACCGTGCAGCTAGAATCGACACCCTCCGCGATCAACTCAACGCGCGCTTCACCCAGCGCTTCCGGTCGGAACAGACGGCCGCCTACAAGCAAAGCTTCAAGCAGGCGCAGCAGATAATGGAGCAGCGCGACATTTTCGACCTGACGAAGGAGGCTCCTGCGGATCATGATCGCTACGGCCGCCATGCATTCGGCCAGCGCTGCCTGCTGGCTCGGCGACTGCTCGAGCACGGCGTCACGTTTGTGAAACTGAACCACATCAACTACGACGCTCACTTTGAGAACTTCGACAATCACATTCGACTGTTGGGCGAGTTCGACGGTCCATTTGCCGCATTGCTCGAAGATCTCAGCCAGCGCGGCCTGCTCGAAACCACGCTGGTAGTGGTGATGGGCGAGTTCGGACGAACTCCCAAGGTCAACAGCAGCATCGGCCGCGATCATTGGGCGCAAGCCTGGTCGATCGCCCTTGGCGGCTGCGGCATTAAGCCGGGGATTATTTACGGCCGCACGAATGACTTAGGAACCGAAGTCGTCGAAGGCCAGGTGAAGGCGTTCGACTTGTTCCACACCTTCTATCGGGCACTTGGACTCGATGCACACAAACACATTTACAACGGAGACCAGCCGCTGACGCTGGCTGACGCCAATGGAGCCCCGATCAAAGAAGTGCTGCAATGAACGTCGAGTCATCCGTCCGTGACATTCCCGCAGTTGATCCTCAGAAAACTCGGCTGGTGCGCGAATTCACACACAGTCGCGCGACGGCCTGCTGCCGCTTCGACTCTGGCGGAGAATGGCTCTTCGTCGGCAGCGAGGACAACGCAATTCAAGCCTGGAATCTCGAATCCGGCAAAAAAAACATCCTGACCGGTCACAACAGTTGGGTCCGCGGCTTTGTCTGGCTTAAGTCGCATTGTACTTTAGTCAGTTCCGGTTACGACGGCCGTTTGATCTGGTGGCGGCTGCCAGGATCACCTCCAGGCGAAGTTCGCCGGATTCAGGCTCAGAAAGGCTGGGTTCGGGCGTTGAGTCTCAGCCCGGATGAACGCTGGATTGCGACGGGCGGCAACGATCGCGTCGTCCGAATCTGGTCGAGTACCGAGGGGTCGCTTGTCGCCGAGCTTCCTGGCCACCAGCACGACGTTTTCAGCTTGGCCTTTCATCCCCACGGCCAATTCCTGGTATCGAGCGATTACATCGGTGTCGTGAAAGTCTGGGAGACTTCCAGTTGGAAAGTGGTCCGCGGGTTCGACGCTCATGTCATGTTTGCGTCCAACAAAAGCAACCGCGGAACGTGTGGCGGGTTGCGCAGCCTCGCGTTTTCTGCCAACGGCCAGATACTGGTGGGCAGCGGCGTGGTCGGCGGCGGAGATCCTTTGGGGCAGGCCGTTAACCCTGGCGCGATTACTTTCGATTGGCAATCGGGCCAGCAGATCGCCGTGCTCCGCAGCCGTGGCGGAGAACTCGGCGTCTGCTGGGGAGTGCAATGCCATCCCGACACCGGTTTCGTGACCGCCGTCAGCGGCGGCATGAGCGCAAAGCAGTTGTACTTCTGGAATCCTCGCGACGAGCAGCCGTTCCATACCGTCGACCTGCCCAGCGCCGCGCGCGACGCAGTGCTGCATCCCGACGGCCTGCATCTGGCCATTGCGCTATACGATGGCAGGATTCAGCTTTACGCTCTTGGTTGAACGATCGGCCGATGGTCGCGCGTTTACAACTGGGGCCCGCAGAAAGGGGACGCAGCTCGAATGGCACTGCCGAACTCTCGGAACGTGAGTGCTGCGCGCAACGGTAGGACGCACGCGCGAGGGACGCGATGAATCGGAGTCATCGGTGGTGATTTCCGGGAACGGAGGGACCAACTGGTCTTGGTGGTGAGAACTTCG
>SXKJ01000151.1 GCA_005778115.1 Planctomyces sp.
GGCTGCGAGGTCTGACAAAAGTGACGAAGCGCTACCAAGTGCTGGCGTTGTCTCACAACCTGGGCCTGATCCTGCGAAACCTCTGCGGAGCGGCCAAACCGCGAGCGTTTACGCTCGTCTTGAGCCTTGGCACGTTGCGATTGGCCACCCTACGAACCCTGAAACCGGCCATCCATCCTCAACCAGCTTTTCCGAAGTTCAAAATCACATTCTCGCAAACCGCACTCGCGACCTGATCACGCCGCTCGCAAACGACAAACCCAGACTTCTTCAACAGGCTGCTAGAACGACGCAACTGGCTGGCGTCTCCAAAAGTTGTGACGCCTCGAATTCAGAGCGGTCCTCGGAACTCGTGCGAAATAGATCGGCCGATCCGAGGCCGTGACGATTTGAGCCACGACCGTGCGGGGTTGGTTTTACGTTGCTCAAACAACCTCGCCCGCACGGGGCGCGGCTCAGAAACTCACAATCTCAATTGACGCGTCTACAATGCGGCTTCGCCGCTTTAGAACTCACCGATTGGTTCGCGTCCGCCGCGTGTACCAAGCGCTCGCCATGTTGTGACGCTGATGTTGTTACTGATGCCGCGAACAGCACCATCGACCATCAGCGAATGCACCATTCCCGTGTGATGGCTTCGCGACGTGATAATCGCGGAGGTGCTGACTGTCGTGGAAGTTCCTTCACGCATCCCGGTCACGTCAATGTCGTAATTCACACCCGCTTGGATGTGTGGTACTACGGTGTTCGGCGTGAAGGTCGTCGTCACGCCGTTATGAATCGCGCGCCCACAGACCCATTCCGTGTGTCCGTTTTGAGCCGACCACGCGCCGCCCATCGTATAAGTTCCCGAAACAGCCGCCGGAGTTGCCGGGGCGGCAGCCGGCATCGTGGGCATGTCTTGAAACCGTGGCGTGAATGCTTTGACTTCGCAGAACGCCAGCGTCGAACTGGTCCCATCGCGAAAATCACGCAATCCGATCCTGCCATTGGGTGCGATCGCGCCAGTCCCAACTTGACCATTTACAGGGTTGAAGATGAGGTACTCGCCCATGTTTGCCGCGTAGCACAGTGGACGATGCTCGGCCACGCCCGACGCATTGATTCGTGCCCGGTCATTGTTATCGCTCGGGCACATATAAATCGGAACTCGGACGGTCGCGATCCCGAACGGCGGGAAAGCCGCCGTGTTGACGGCATGGTGATACCCAAAGCTGAAGTTGATCTTTTTGTACTCAGCACCGCCGTCAACGTACGGCAAAATAAAGGCCTGAGCCGACCACGGCTGAGTCACACTCGTTCCCGCCACGCAACCAGACGGAGGAAACATCTTGTGCGTCCCCTCGTAGTTAAGCAGCGCTAAACCAATCTGCTTCATATTGTTTTTGCATTGACTGCGACGAGCCGCTTCGCGTGCCTGCTGCACAGCCGGTAACAGCAACGCAATCAAGATCGCGATGATCGCGATGACAACCAGCAACTCAATTAACGTGAAACCTCGATTTTTCGGACAAGCCATGATTCACCGTTCCTGAAAAAGTCTGGGAGTGCTTCTGGCTTCGACGACTCACGAACATCGCGAGCGGAACCAAGAAGCAAGTCGCAGTAGGTGGCTGGCGACCTATTTCGGTGCTGGCTGCCGATCGCGCCGTGCTTGCAAGTGAGATTCACTCTCAACACAATGTAAACAATACTGGGCGGCTAGGCTATTTCAATCCTCAGACGCGTCATTTTTGGAAACTTACAGTTCGGGTGCGCAACTTCATTCTCCGGCTGTTCGAGAAAGGCAGTCCCAATGTCCGACCTGGGTGAGCGTCCCAAGCTTTGTGAAAAGCCGAGCGTCCGAGAGGTCTCTTCGGAGGAGCTACTTCGAGGTCAATCCGAAGTCTTGATCCGTCATGGCGAGGAGGTTTACCGACTAAAGTTGACTCGCAATCAGAAGTTGATCCTTCAGAAGTAGGATTGATGCGCCCGACAGAATTCGCCCTGGTTTATTCTGTGTTTGGCGAGGTTTGCGAAGCGCACTCGAATTGCGTGAAAAACGGATGACGCCACCAAACACTTAAGTGATCCTTTGGTCCACGGAGAGTCGAGACCGATCAAGCTCCTTTCTCTAGCTTAAGGCCGCCGTAGCGGGTTCGGAGCCCGGCTCATTATTCTTGGGCGAATCGTGGCTCCTCCCGAACCATCCTCGCTTGGCGCGTCCAACGCCACTCGTTTCCAGCGACGGGAGCTTCATGGCTCTTCGATTCGCCGATCGGCAATTCTCATTGGCCTGAGAGAGTTTGAGTGCGACTTTCCGAACAGGCTCGGACCCGCTTGGGTAGGATTAGACTTCATCCAGATTGCTCCTTTCAGAAATCGCACCGAATCGAATGGCTGAGTCGACAACCCCTGCGGCTCACACGAATTGCCTGTCCGCAGTCTGCTATCTGGCAATCGTCATTGGGGAGGTTCAGAATTTACCACATGCCAACGTCGATCACGCGAGAATTCTTGGGTTGGGAGCAGCCGCTGTTGCCATCAGCAGTCGAGTGGCTTGCTCAGAAATATGCGGCGAAAGACGAGTTCAACCTGGGCGAAGTGATCGTCGTTTTACCCGGCCGACGTGCGGGGCGGCGGTTGTTGGAACTACTGGTCCTTCGGGCCGAAAGCGAACGACTCCGGCTCACGCCTCCGCAGATTTTGACGCTCGGAGAATTGCCAGAGCGGCTCTATCCGCTTCAGAAACCTCTGGCGAGCGACCTGATTCAACAACTGACCTGGGCGAAGGTGCTGCGAGAATCAGACCGTGGTCTATTAGAGAGAATCATCCCTCGGCCGCCGGGCGAGGATGACGTGCTCGCGTGGTGGTCGCTGGGAACCTTGCTTTGGAATCAGCATCGCGAACTCGCGGCGGACGGCCGTGACTTTGGCGATGTGACCAAGCTAGGTCGCCAACTGACGGGCTTCGCCGAAGCGGCGCGATGGGAGACTTTGCAGAAGGTGCAGAGCACGTATCTGCGGAAGCTCGACGAACTGAAACTGTGGGACGTGCAGACCGCTCGGTTGGTGGCGATCAAGCATCGCGAACTCCAAGCGGATCGCGACATCGTGCTAGTTGGGACGGTCGATCGAAATCAATCCACGCGGCAGATTCTGGATCTCGTTGCGGATCGAGTGATCGCGCTGATCGCCGCGCCGCGCGACCGCGCGGATACGTTTGATTCGCAAGGCTGTCTTTTGCCGGCAGCATGGGCCGAGATGACTGTGGACATTCCGGCCGAACGGCTCCGCGTCTGTGATGGCCCGATGGAGCAAGCCGAGCAAATCGCTCGCGAGCTATCGGTGATGGGCGAGCGATTCCGAGCCGATGAAGTCGTCATCGGTTTGGCTGATGATCGCCTCGGATCGTTCGTCGAACGGCAACTTGCTGAGTGCGGCGTCGCGACGCGTTGGGTTGAAGGGACGCGTCTGGCGGACTCTGGTCCCTGCCGACTGCTGACCGCGCTGGCGGATTTTCTGGAACGTGGCCGTTTCGATGATTTCGCGTCGCTCGTGCGGCACCCGGATCTCGATGCCGCGTTGGCCCGGAAGAATCCGATCGACTTGGCGGAGCTTGACTCGCTCCATCAAACGCATCTGCCGTTGGGGCCGGAGACGCTGTTGGCGATTCTTGAACAACCGAAGGCTCGGCGTCGTCGTTCCTCCAAGGGAGATGAGCCGGATGAAAACTTACCTCACGAATTGTTGCAAACCTTGCGCAAGGTCTTCGCTCCCTTGCAGAGTTCGTCGCGAGCTTTGAACGAATGGGCAATTCCGTTGCGAACCTGGCTGGCCGGGATCTACGGTGAGCGAGAAGTTGACGACTCGACACGCGATGGTCGTGTTCTGGTTACGGCGCTCAACAAGTTGAATCAGGCGATCGGAGAATTGGCGGAGGTTCCGCCGTCGATCGCACCGCTGGTGAGTGCGGCCGACGCAGTGCGTTGCGCCGTCAAGCGCCTCTCCGAAGAGGTCGTCCCGCCGGAGTCCAAGGCAGATGCCGTCGAACTACTCGGCTGGTTGGAGTTGCCGCTGGACGACACACCGGCCGCGATCGTCACGTCGTTCAACGAGGGGTTCGTGCCGACGAGTTTGAACTCCGATTTATTCTTGCCGAATGAGCTGCGGCAACGACTGGGGCTGAACGACAACGCTCGGCGATACGCCCGCGATGCCTATGCGGTGGCGCTGTTGCAACACGCTCGGAGCGAGGTCGTGTGGCTGGTCGGTCGCCGCGACTTGGATGACAACCCGCAGATCCCCAGCCGTTTGTTGTTCGCGGTCCCGCCGGATCAATTGCCCGATCGAGTATTACTGTTGATGAACCGGGAAGGCGCGGCTCCCGCAGAGCCGTCGGCAGTGACCACGAGTGAGTCTGCCACAGCGACTCGGCGGGAGCCTAGCCTGTCCGATGCTGCTGGTCTTAGCACCCCGCATCCGACGCTCATCATCGGGTCGCTGGGCCTGACGGAGTTGCAGCAGCCGACTCAAGCTCTGACGCTGAACGTGACCGAGTTCAAGTCGTATCTCGCGTGTCCTTACCGCTATTTTCTGAAGCATGTTCTGAAGCTGGAATCGCTGGATGATCAAGCGGTCGAATTAGACGCGCTGGCGTTTGGCAACGTGCTGCATGACGTGCTGCGGTTATTCGGCGAATCAGATGCTCGTGATTCCGCCGATGAAGTGCGGCTGCGGCGCTGCCTGTTGGAACGGTTGGGTGAAGTCGCGAGACAGCGATATGGCACACGCCGCCGAGCCGCCGTCAATGTGCAATTGAAACAGTTGGAAGCGAGACTGGAGGCGTTTGCTAATTGGCAAGCGAAGTGGCGCGGTTCCGGTTGGCGAATCGAACACGTCGAGTGCGCAATCCGCCCTGAGCCAGGTGGCGAAACGCCGCCGTCGCTGGTCGTGGATGGCATCGAAATCTGGCTGCACGGCCGCTTGGATCGCATCGACTGCCATGAAGATAACGGTCAGTGCGCGATCTTCGATTACAAGTCCGGGGACAAGGGGCAGAGGCCGGGCGAGAGTCATCGCAAGCGAAACGGCGATTGGATCGACCTGCAACTGCCGTTGTATCGGCACCTTGCACGACACCTCGCGTTGCCCTCGGAGCCGCTGTTGGGCTACATCAACTTGCCGAAGGACTTGGCGGGAGTCGGTCCTGAGTTCGCCGAATGGTCTCCCAACGATTTCGCCGAAGCGGACGAAGTCGCGAAGCAGATCTCGCTCGGCATTGCGAATCGCGTGTTCTGGCCCGTGAAGACACTTCCGACCGGCGCGTTTCGCGAGTTTGATGACCTGTGCCAGGTAGGAGTCTTTGGTGCGAGTTGATCTCCGACAGTCATCACCGGAACAGTCAGGCGAGCGAGGTGGCGTTAGCCCCCCGGTGTCCTCGCCGCCAGACCGGGGGGCTGACGCCGCCCCGCTCGCCTGTCTTAGTTGGCACCGACTCGCCAAGTGGCTGTTGATCGCTGGACTGATGGCGTTCTTGTTCTCACGCACGGCGAGTTGCTTTGTTGATCTCGATCTCTGGCATGAACTCGCCCTCGCACGCGAGGTCATGCAATCGGGACACGTCCCGTGGCAGGATCATTTCGCCTACACGCCGAAGCTCGACATTGTCGTGCATCACGAATGGGGCGTGGGAATGATTGCGTACTGGCTGATGCAATCGAGCGGTTCGTCCGGAATCCTGCTCGCGAAATTCGCGCTGGTTTTCGGATTGGCGAGCGTCTGCTGGCGCGTCGCGAGGAATCGTGGAGCCAGCGTCTTAGCCGTCGGGATCGTCTGTGGTTTGGCGGTCGTGCTCGGCGACTACAGCTTCGCGACGATCCGAGCGCAGATGTATTCGTACTTGCTGACAGGCCTGCTGCTGTGGGGCTTTGATCGCGACCGGGCCGGCGATCGCCGCTGGCTGATCGGATTGCTGCTGCTGTTTCCGTTGTGGGTGAATCTGCACGGTGGCTGCTTGGTCGGAGCAGGATTGCTCGGAGCCTACTGGTTGGAGCAGCTCATTCGTCGTCAGCCGCATTGGCACTTGTTGGCGGTGGGGATGTCGTTGATTCCGCTGGCTCTGCTGAATCCGTGGGGCTGGCACTATCACGAATATTTGGTCCGCGCGATCACGATGAAGCGACCAAGCATCGCCGAATGGGCTCCGCTTTGGGCCGAAGGGGAGTTACATCATTTGATGGCGTTCGGTGTGTCGGTCCTGTTGGCATGGCTGATTTTGCGAGAAGGTCGCTGGCGAAAGTTCCCCGGCATCTTGTTGTTGATCGCGACAGGGCTAGCCGGAGTGAAGAGCAATCGCTTCCTCGCGTTTTACGCGATCGTCTATGCCTGCTACTTGCCGGGGATGCTCAGCCGGATCGAACTTGGCAAAGACCTGCGTCGCTGGTGGTGGAAGTATCAGAAGGGATTCGCCGCCGTTTCCGCGATCGCGACGGTCCTGCTGTTCGCGAAGGGGTTCGCCTCCGAACCGTGGCGACTGCGCGTGCCGAGTCGCCCCACCGCCGGCGCTGGCGAACACGCCATTTATCCGGTCGGTGCAGTCAATTACCTCGCCGAGCACCATTTCCAAGGCAACGTCTTCGTGCCGTATGACTGGGGCTCCTACTTGATGTGGAAGCTCGGCCCCGAAGTGCAAATCTCCTTCGACAGCCGCTATGAGGTCGCATACCCCGCGTGGCGATTGGAAGAGGACCAAGCCTTCTATGAGGCTCGCAACAAGTTTCTGATGGGCTTCCCAAAGACGGTCGGTGACCAATCGGAGTTTTCTGTATTTGTTGATCATCGAAATGGTTGGCAGGTGGTTCTCTCGAAATACCCGACCGACATCGTGCTTGCTCCGAATCGGCTGCAAGTCGTCGCTGCGATGAACTCGGCCGACGGCTGGCGGCGAGTCTACCGCGATTCGCAATTCACGATGTTCGCTCGCGACGGCGTGGACCTGCCGACGTTTGAGTCAGACGCCGATCCGCCGGATGGCGTGTTTCCGTAATCAGCAGCCGTACCGCGACCGTCAGGGAGCGGCCCTGGTGATCGTGCCAGTCCGCTGCCTGGCGGTCGCGGTACGGATTTGTCGCACTTGCCCTTGGTTAGCCATCGCCGTGACAATCGCCCCGCAAACCGGAGGCAACCATGAGCGACCCTCGTTACCGCGTGCGAGTCACCAAAGATCATTTGGTCTTCAGCGCGGCCCATTTCATCACCTTCAACGGCAACATCTGCGAGCGTCTGCACGGACACAACTGGCGCATCGCCGCTGAACTCGCGGGGCCGCTGGATGAGAACCGCTACGTTTTCGACTTCATCGCCCTGCGCGATGCAATGCAGAAGATCGTGAGCGAACTCGATCACCACGTCCTGCTGCCGACGAAGCATTCTCAGATTCGAATTCAATCCGACGAATTTGAAGTTACCGCCACCTTCGAGGCCCGCCGCTGGATCTTTCCACGCGAAGATTGCGTGTTGCTCCCCGTTGCGAACACGACCGCCGAGGAAATCGCCGCGTGGATCGCGACTCGGCTGCGAGATGTCGTGAATGCTCAGCCGAACGCGAACATCGAAACCATCCAAGTGGAAGTCGAAGAGAACTTTGGACAGTGGGCCATCTGCGAACTCAAAGCTGATGGCTGATGACTGTCGGCTGAAAACTGTTATCCCAAACCTCATCATTCGGATTTCGATCATGTCGCGAATTTGGTCAACGCTGGTGGCCGGTCTCTTCCTTGTGACTTTCTCCACGAGCAGTTTCGCTCAATTCGGAGGTGGTGGTGGAGGCTTTGGAGGCGGCGGTGGGTTTGGCGGCGGTCAGGGCGGGGGACAACAAGGCGGTCAAGGTGGCGGCTTCCAAGCGGCCGGCGGCATCACCATCGACGGTGATGGCGTCCTCTCCTCCCCGAAGGCGAAGACGATCTCCGCCGATGTGGCAAAGAAGCGAATGCAGGAGCTCGCCAAGCAATACCTGCCCGAAGACATCTCTCGCAGCAGTTCGTTGCGGAAGGTGTCGCTCGTGCGGTTGGAGCGATCCATCGCCGAGTTACGCGAGAAGGATCAGCCGATTCCGGAGTCGATGCAGTACCTCGCTGGCTTGCAGCGCATTGATTTCGTTTTCGTCTTTCCAGAGACCAAAGATCTCGTCATCGCCGGCCCTGCTGATGCGTTCGCTCCCGATCCAACCGGCCGAGCGGTCAGCCTCAGCAGCGGCCGGACAGTGTTGAGGCTGGATGACCTCTTGGTCGCGATGCGTACCGCCGAACGGACTTCACAGTTCGGCTGCTCGATTGATCCGGTTGAAGAGCGGCTTGCGGAACTGCAACGCTTTGTGAGGGCGAACTCGAACCCCGTTACCGCCAACGCGGCTCAGGGGCGGTTCCGACAGATGCAGAAGATCCTCGGCGACCAGGACGTCAAAGTTTTCGGCGTCCCGGACGACACACATTTCGCACACGCGCTGGTCGAAGCCGACTATCACATGAAGCTGATCGCTATCGGTCTTGAAGATTCCAAGGTGCCGGGCCTGAAGAGTCACCTCGCTTTTGTCCAGCCGGGAACCAACAGCCTCAAACGTTGGTGGTTCATGCCGCTGTATGACTCGTTCAAGACCAGCGGCGACGGACTCGCTTTCGAGTTCTCCGGCCAGCGCTGCCAACTGATGTCACAAGAAGAACAAGCCGATGCCTTCGGCAAACGCTCGGACGCACCGTTCACGCAGGTCAGCACGCAGCTCTTCGCCAAAGGCTTCACCGAAAAGTTTCCAGAGCTGACGAAGCGGTTGCCCGTCTTCGCCGAGTTGCAAAACCTGTTCGACATCTCAGTCCTCGTCGCGCTGATGAAACGGGAACAGCTTCCGCAAAAAGTCAATTGGCAGCCGAGCCTGTTGCTCGACGACTCTAAAGTCCCGGTCCTGCGCGGCCCCGTCCCGAAGCACACCAAGACGCTGCTCAACATGAAGATGGCCAACGGCGGTCTCGCCATTGGCTTGCTCAGCGGCGGAGTCATCATCGACAGCCAGCACGTCGTGACGAAAGTTGGCTTCAATTCCGAAAAGGCCAGCGAGGTCTCCAGTCGCCGCTCGAAAGAAACGCCCCCCAGCGACCTCGACGCCATGCGCTGGTGGTGGGATTGAGCGCTCGTAGCGACCCGATTTATCGGGTCGGTGGTTGAATTCGGATCGGCGACTCGACCGCATGAGTGCGGTCACTACGAGTGCTCACCGCCTCAATGACCACGCGCGCGACGTCCATCCCCGTCACCTTTTCAAACGCTCGCCAGCCGGGCACCGCGTTGACCTCGATCACGAAGCCATTGCCGTCGCGATCGTACAAAATGTCGATGCCGGCAAACCGAGCCCCCGTCGCCGCCGCCGCTCGTAACGCCCACTCCGCTTCGGTGTCCGTGACGGTGTGAGCTTCACCGCGTCCCTCGCGCGACACGTTCGTTCGGAAATCGCCATCTGACACGCGCCGCATCCCGCCGAGTACTCGGCCATCCAGCACGAGCACGCGAATATCGCACCCCGGATGATCGACGAATCTCTGCAAGTACAGCACGGCATCCAATCGTTCGAGCGTCCGAAACGTCCGCAGCGCGAGGTCCGGATCACTGACTCGCAGGATGCCGCGTCCCTCCGAACCGAAGATCGGCTTCACCACGACATCGCCGCCAAGCTGCTCAAACGCCGCGAGCGCATCGTCCGAGTTCTCACACACCACCGTCGCCGGCACCGGCAGGCCAGCCTCTTCGAGCTTCGCTGTCGTCAGATACTTATCCACGGCGCACTCGACGGACTTCGGCGGATTGAGCACGACAACTCCGCTCGCCTAACTCGCGCTCGCCCAGACAGGCCGCCACGATCCGCGAAAACTCCAGCCGCACGACCTCATGCCCCAGCTCGCCCCCGGCCCGCTGCAATTCGCGCACATACCAACTGTCCGAATTGCCGAGCACACCAATCAGCACGTTGTACTCCATCTCTCAGAGGCCGAACGAACGACGCAACACTTCAGACGCGACGCCACCAAACGCCTGCACTCGCCCCGTGTCGAGATTCTGGAACACGACTTCTGCCGGACTGAAGAGGTGCGGATCGATCTTGTAGAAGTCTCGTCCCGCGTCTTCAAAGACTTCGGCAAACGGTTTGCCATGAGCTGCCGATCCGCTCGAAGGCACGCGCGGTCCAATCGCCGAGATCGACTCATCATCACCGCGCACCATCAAGGTCACTCGGCCACCGTACAAGATCGAGTCGTTCGTCCGCCCGATCCCCGCGAAGTCATCCTTGGCCACGGGAGGCAACGGTGCGACGCCTATCGCCGACCGCACGCGCCACACGTCGAACCCGAGTTCAAACAGTTTGTGCAGCGATGTCTCGACCGACCGAGCCACCACTTGAAAGTTTCCCGCCAGACTCGCCGTGCGAGCGGCCAGCAAAACGATCATGTCTGCCGGCACCCCGGTCTTCTCCGAGATCAAATCGAAGACCTCCGCCGTCGGCAGCTTGCCGGTTTCGAGTACTCCAACCGCGTGCGCCGCCGCCTCGCGGTAATCCAACTTCGAGAACAACTCTTCGCGAGCCGCCGCCGCTCGCATCGGCCCGGACCCCATCGCGAAGAATTTTCCAATGCTGATTTGCCATCCGGCATATTGACTGAGCAAGCACGCTTCGACCGGCCAGTCGGTCACCACTTGCACGTGCGGCCAAGCGATCCCGCCAATCTCATCCGGCACGATCCGCACTTTGCCAAGCCCTGCCAAACACATCTCGGACAAGAACCGCCCGGCTTCGAGACTCCCTTCCGCCTTCACTCCCAAGTCAACGACCTGCCCGCCGTTGTCGAGCTCCACCAACGTCCCGCGCAGATCACCGACCAACGGCAGCATCGGCTCGATTAACTCATTCGCTCGCTTGTTGAGCATGATTGACATGATGAATCTCTCGTAGAGCAGGCGGCTCGCCTGCCCGGGACACAGTCGAGCCGCCTGTGCTACGGTTTTGTCTTCACGAAGCTAGGCAACTCTTGCGGCTGAAGCCGAAACCGAATGTCCGCCTGACAGCAGTCGCATGGCTTGATCTCGTACATCGGGATCGAACAGATATCGCACCAATAATCCATGTACTGTCGAGCCCCCGCGTCATCGAACACGAAGATCATCAGCACCTGCAAATAGGGAGCGGCCTTCTGCCGCGTCCCCACCAGATCGACGCGTCGATCGCGCAATCGCTCGTCCTGATAAAACGCCCGCCCGCGCCAGTCCGGAACGATCGGGATCAATTCACCGGCGTCCGTCTCCAGAACGACCTGCGACTTGAACTCGTCAAACGCTTTGACCCCACGACGTTTCAACGCGTCTTGCAGGTTGACGACCTTTCCGCTGAAAAGCTCTTTGGGAGAGTCGTCTTTGTCTTTCGCAGGCTGCTTTGAAATGGCCGTTGACTCAGAATTCTTGAGAGGTTCGTCGTTCGCACGCGGTGCTGATCGACAGATTCCGATCAACGTGAGGCCGACGGACAACAGCGATATCACAACCGCCGGCCGAAACAGCCCGTTCGTTTTCGACAGTTTTGAAGTTTCTGGCGTCATAACTCTGACTCAAAACACTTTTGATTCCGGATACAAGCTCCGAATGGTGCGATGCCGCAGAACTAAGAGCACGATCAGGTTGATCAACTTCCAGACTAACAACCAACTTGTCAGCCGGAAGGCTTGGATGAAGTCGCTAACTCCAAACAACAAAAACGCCGTGGCGTAGCTCAACTCCAACCGCATCGACTTGCGAAGACGCCAGTATCTCCGAACAACCAATCCGGCGAAGACCAGCCAACAGAAGCCCTCAACCAGAATGAATCCATGTTGCCAAATTAGATCTTGGACTGAGCCGTTCGGATCGAAGGTCCACCAAGTGCGCCACCACAACAAGTCCGCCCAGTCTGTCATTTTCCGGGCCATTCAAAAAACTGTGCGAGCTATTCGCCCGACTTGCCAATCACGACCATTCGCAACGCAACCTTCGATCCGCCTTTCGCGGCAAGTGTCGTGCTGAGCATGGTGTGGTCCTTACTGTCGTCATGCGTCAAAGTCGGCTTCTCGGCCGGCTTGTCGGACGGGAGCAGCGAGAAAATCGCCGGATGTGTCGAGCCAGCCGTCTTGGCACTTCGCTCCGACAAGTCTTTGAAATCGCCGAGTGGCTTGGGATCGGCATCCACGGCCGCCGGGATGGCCAACAGAAAGTCCGCCAGATCGCTCGTGCCGACGTGATTGCCGTCTTCCGGTTGCTGACCGTAACGCAGCGTGAAGACTCCCGGCTTGATCTCCTGCCCGCGGAAGTCGGTGTATTTCGACTTCGCCTGCACATGCAACACGCCGATCAACTCGCCCGCCGCAAACGGATACTTCACGTTAAGAGTCGGCTTGAAGTTTGCTTTCATCGGCACCTCTTTGACCAGCCATACCGAGCAAACCGCTCCGTCCTTGCCGACAACTTTCTGACCATTCGCATCGACGACCGCTGCGATCTCTTTCGACAACCCGTCAGGCAGTCCCGCGACTGCTTCGAGCTTACCTTCGGCTTGAACGGAACCAGCCAGTGAACACAACGCGGCGGACACAATCACCGCTGTAAACATTCTCAAACGCATCGAACGAATCTCCTCTTGAGGGTGACGGCGAATCGGCAGAGATGGTAGCCGTGCCGTTCGCCGATTTCATCAAACAGAACAGCCCGGCTGTTCGAGAACAGCCGGGCTGTGATTCGGAATTGTCAGTCACAGGCGAGCCGCCTGCGCTAGTATTTCACTCGGAACGTCGCCAGGAACGCGCTGCGGGTGTTGTTGTTCGTCCATTTGCCGTTCAACCCCTCACCCTGGTACGACTGCTTCAGGGCATAAGCCGGAGCAAAATTCTCGACCTTCGTCAGCGGCTGATAAAAGACCATTTCGTTCGTGCAGACGCAGTCGTTCTTCCTCATCTGCCGAGTCTCAATCGACGCCAGTTTGCCGGCCGAGAAGACTCCCTTGCCTTCCAGATGGTCGTTCTTCAGCGTAATCGGGGCGGAGACGATGTTGATGACGTTCTTGGTCAACTCTCTCGCGTTTTCTTTGACGAAGGCGATCAGAGCGCTACGTTGCTCCGAGGAAGCATTCTCATCGACGATGATGACTGCTGCCGTCTTGCCGGCCTGCATGGGGAAGACGCCATCGGTCCCCAGCGTCCCTTCGGCCTTCACGACCAACGCCACACCCAATCCATCCAGCGTCACGCTTCTCCAACTTCCCTGGTCCACTTTCCAAGCCATCACGGCTTCTTTGCCGGCAAGGCTCATCTCGGCATTGGCGAAGCAAGGGCCGGTGTAAACGTCGCAGGTCCGAGCTTCGAGGTACTCGCCGGTGATCTTGTCCGCGAGCGCGGCCTGTACCGAGACCATCCACAAAATCGCCGTCAGCAGCAAAGTAAAGATCTTCATCATTAAGCTCCTTTTTCCAAGGGCGAAGTTCATTCAGCGGTTTCCAAAACCGTTGGGATTCTTGCCTCGGCTCACGAAAACTGACAAGTGAAAAACCGGCCCGAGCTCATTACTTCGCGGCCGCTTGAGCGGTCGTCTCTGGTGGTTTGGGCGGATCGAACTGGCGGATCAGTTGAGCGTTCGTGCCGTTCCAGACGCGGAGGACTCCGTCTTCGCCGGCGGCGACGACGATTTGCTCGTCGCGAGAGGCTGCAGCGCAGTACATGAAGTCGGTTCCTCCGGCAAAGGCTCGTGGCTGCGAGCCATTAGTCGCGTTGTGGTAGCGAACGGTCTTGTCGCCACCGGAACTGATTACGTTCTCGGTAACGCCCAGGAAGCGGATCGACGTGACCTGCTTGGAATAGCCGGGGATCGTGCGAGCTTGCTCGCCGGTTTCCACGTTCCAGATTTTGATGGCGTTGTCAGCCCCGGCACTGGCCAGCAGGCTATTGTCGGCTTTGATCGAGACGCCCAGGACGTGATGCGTGTGCCCCTCGAAGGATTTCACCAACTTGCCGGCGGCGATGTCCCAAAGCTTTACGAACTTGTCCGCCGCGCCAGTGACGAGGTACTTTCCATCGCGGCCGAACTCGATGCTCATCACAGTGTCGCTGTGCGCGTCTTTGAATTCCTTGGCCATCGTTTGAGCGGCGACGTCCCAAATGAAAAGCTCACCGCTGCGCGATGCTTCGCCACCACCGGTTGCAAGCCACTTACCGTCACGGCTGAACGCGAGACTCAGCACTCGAGCTGCGAACGGCGAGCCGGCGAAGTCGAGCGGGGTCTCCTTCTTCGGGCCGAGTTGACCAATCAGCGACCAAGTCGGAATCGTCGTCCACACGGCAGCCGTTTGATCGGCCGAGCCGCTGACCACGAGACCGTTCGGGCCGGTGGCGATCGCTCCGACGGCAGCCTTGTGGCCGGCAAAGGTTTCAATGGACTTGCCGGTCGTGCTGTCCCAGACATGAATCAGGGTGTCGTCGGACGTCGTGAGCAACCGCTTGCCATCCACCGAGAACGCGACCCCTTTCACGGGCTTAAATCCGGCGGCGTCGGCGTCCGTCGCGGCCTTTAGATCCGCGTCGGATTTCGTGACCGCAGCGGTCGTCGCATCTTGCTGAGCCTTCGCAGCGGTAACTTGTTCCACAGCGGACTTCGCGGCTTGTTCAGCGAGCGTGATCGCTCGCATCGCCGAGGCAACAGCGTCCTGTCGCTTCTTCAGTTCATCCATTTGCTTCGTGACTTCCGCAGCAGCGTCCGTTGAAGCCTTGGCCAGAGCCGCATCATCCTTTTTCTCATCAGCCGCTTTCTTGGCGGCTTCGGCCTTCGTGACGGCCTCTTTCACTTTCGGATCTTGTTCGGCCACGGCCTTATCGGCGTTAGTTTTCGCTTCATTGGCCTTCTTAACCGCTTCGTCTCGCTCCTTCTGATTGGTCTCGGCCGCCTTAAACGAGGCGTCGGCGAGAGCTTTGAATTGCTGCGCGACCTTTTGGTCTTCCGTCCGTTCCACGATGGCTCGATTGAGCGTCACGTCTCCCTTGAGTTCCGCGACTTGCGCTCCGGTCTGGTTGTTCCACAGTTTGGCGATGTTGTTCGCACTGCCGGTCGCGACGAACAATCCGTCGGTTCGAACCGCCACCGAATTCACCGGGCCGCCGTGAGCAAACTGTCGGACCTGATTGCCGGCAGCGAGATCCCAAACGCGAGCCGTTTGGTCTTCGCTGCCCGACAAGACCTGAGCACCCGGAGCGATCAGCGCGAGCGCATTGATCGGCCCAGTGTGGCCTTTGATTTCTTTCTCTGGCGTGAACGGAGCGGCTGCCGGAATCGGCCAGACGCGAATGATGTTGTCGGCTTGGCCAACAATGACCTTGGCTCCGTCGGCCGTGAAGACAACTGCTTTGGCTGGTGCTGGGGACTCAATCTTGTTGGCTTCGGTGCCGTCGGCGAGATTCCAAACGCGAATCGTCTTGTCTTCCGAGGCCGAGGCCAGCTTGGTCCCGTCCGCGCTGAATGCGAGACTGTGAATCGCCGCCGCATGTCCGGCCAACACCTTGCCCGCCGCGCCGTCGGCGAGGTTCCACAACTTAATAGCGTTGTCGGCTCCGGCGGTTGCCAGCGTCTGTCCGTTGGGACTGATAGCAACCGTCGTCAAGACCGCTCCGACAGCAATCTCTCGCGTGCGATTCGTGGCGGGACGCTGCCACAATTTCACAGTGCGATATCCGCCGGATGCGATGGTGCGACCGTCCGGGCTGAACGCCAGCGAGTGAACGAAGTCGCGATGTGCGGCTCCCGTCGGATACATCGGCTTGCCATTGTGCAGAATCGCGTTGAGATTCGGATCGAGTAAACGGCCGATCTCGTCGCCAGTCTCGACATCGAGCAGCAACACCTGGTTGGCTCGACCCGCCGCGACGTAGCGTCCCCACGGAGCCATTGCCACGGAGTAAATGGCCTTAGCCGTCGTCGGCACCGGCTGCCAATTGACTTGGTCCTTCATTCCTCCCATACCGCCGGTCGCGCCTTCGATAATCCATTGCCGCAAGATTCCAAGCTCTTTCGGCGTGAGCGCCTTCGCATCAACCTTGTTCGGCAACGGCGGCATCGCTGGGCCTTTGGCCCGCGAGGCCACGACATATAACAAACTCTTATCCGGATCCTTCGGCACGATCGACGGGCCGCGTTTGCCACCCTTGATCATCGCATCGAGCTTCTCCAGGTTGAGCTTGCTCTCTTGCTGGCCAAGGTTGTGGCAGGCGATGCAGTTGTTTTCGAGGATCGGCAGGATGTCCTTGTCGAAATCAACCGGACGGCCGAGGTTGATCGCTTCCGGTGTGATCGCACCGGCCACGGGTTTGGCCTCTTGAGCAAAGGCAGTCGATCCCATCAGGGCCAAAGTCAGTGACAGAATGGTGAGGCGAGGCATGGCAGGTCTCTTGAGGCGGGGTGACAAATTTTGGAGTGCGGTGTGTCAGCACCGATTTCAACTGAGCGACCCAAAGCGGTGCTGACACACCGCACTCCAAAGCTATTTCGCAACGTTGATGGCGACGGCTCCATCTGAGGCGGCCACCGCTCCATCGAAGTCCGCGGATGCGCGGATGACGGCATTGGCGATCGCGCCTTCGGTCGCGTCGCCTGCGGCGGTGACGATGATCGCGCCTTCGGCTTTGTCGGCCGGGATCGTCACTTTCTCGGCGGAGAGTCCGACCGTGCCGGGAGGCGGCACGAGTTCGAGAGTCACTGGCCCCGCGAATCCGTTGACGCGCTGGATGGTGACTTTGACTTCGACCTTGTCTCCACGCTTGACCGCTCCGCCGTTGGCCGGAGCGGTCGTGACGTTTACGGCATTGGGCTTCACGGTAATGACGATGGGAGTCGACGGGGTAAAGACATTGACGGCGTTGGCTTTGGTGGCCGTGTTGGCGTCGGCGAGAGCCTTCTCTTTGGCAGCCTTGTCAGCCAGAGCCGCTTTGTTCTTGTCGTCGGCCACTTTCGCGTCCGCTTCGCCCTTCGTCTTGGCAGCAATGGCAGCCTTGTTCGCGGCGTCGGAATCGGCGAGAGCTTTGTCGGCGACAGCCAATGCGTCCGTCGCCTTCTTAGCTTCCTCTTGAGCGGCCGTGAGCGCCTTCGCGGTCGCTTCCTTGTCCGCGTCGGTCGTGGCTTTGTCTTTGGCTTCGGTCGCCTTCTTCACGGCTTCGGTGGTTACGGTGACTTTCTTTGCAGCCGCCTCTTTGTCTGTGGTCGCCTTCTTGAAAGCCGCGTCCGTCTCGACGGCCTTCTTGGTGACGGCGTCTTTTTCGGCGTTGGCTTTGGTCAACGCTTCGGTGGCTTGAGTCGCGGCAGCAACGGACAGATCCAGTGCGGCCTTCGCCTTGTCGGCAAGCTCCGGCCGACGACGGTATTGCACGGCGGCGGTGGCCTTCATGTAAAGCGTGTAGGTTCCGACCGGCACGTTGTTCGGCAGGAAGACGCGATAGACCCCTTCGGCCGCACCCTTATTGATTGGCTTGTTCTCTGCTTGCGCGTTCTGAGGAGTGCCGACAAACGTCAGGGTTACGTTTTCATCGAAACCGTTTCGCTTGAGGAGCTTCACCGGAACGAGAATCTGCCGGTTGTGATTGGCATCGACTCGGAAGACGTCCGTGTTCACTTGGAAGGGGTAGGCTTCCGGCGTGATCGCCAGGCACAGGTCTCGTGAGAGACGCGAGATTGGGCCAGCCACCGCAGCGTTGCCATCCCAAACCGTTGTGGCGGCTCGGCCGACGTGGGCGACGTCACGAGCCGCGGCCTTTTGGGCAGCAATCGCAGCCGTCACCGCCGCGTTGGCGTCCGCGATTCTCTTCTCGGCCGCGGCTTGAGCGTCCGTCGCGGTCTTGAGTTTCGCGACGGACTGATCGTGTTCCGTGACTGCTTTGGTCTTGGCTTGCTCTGTGGTCTTCAAAACATTGGCCGTATCGGTGGCCGCCTTGTCGGCGACCGTCTTCTCTTGCACCGCTGCTTTCGTGGCGGCGTCGGCTTCGTTCGCCGTTTTCTCTGCCGCCGCGAATGCGTCTTTCAGTTCTTGCTTGTCCTTGTCTTTATCGAGTTCCGTTTTGGCCGCCGCAAGTTTGTCGATCGCGACCTTGAGTGCGGCCGCGGTGTCCGTCGCTTTCTTATCAGAGACGACCTTCGCGTCGGCCGCTTTCTTGGCGAGATCGGCGTCGGCGGTGAACTTCGTCTCAGCAGCCTGTCGTGTGACGAGGAATTTCTTATCATCCTCGGCCGCCTTGGCGGCGTCTTGCTGAGTCTTCGGCAACGCATCGACAGCCGGCTTCACAGCCGCTTTGGCGTCCGCGACCGCTTTGACCTTGGCGTTATCTTCAATGCGAGCTTTCGCCACGATCTTCGCGAAGCCAAATGTTCCGTCGGCCGCGTCCTCAGTTGCCGAGAACACGATCGTGGCATTCGTCTGGCCGGGGCCGATGCTCGTTCCCTTGCAAGTGATCCCTGGCGGCAAGTTTTCTACGGTGACATCAATCGTGCCGTTGTAGCCGTCGCGGCGGTACGCGATGACTCGGCAAGAAAGGTTCTCCCCTTTACGGAGGTTGGCGGGATACGTTGCGGCAGTCGTGTTGTTGTCGGCCAGTGGAGATTCCGGCAACACGACCACTTTGAAGTCGGGAGCTTCTTTGCGAATCGACAGTCGGTAGACCATGCGAGCGTCACCGCGTGACTCGTAATAGCGGTCACGGATCGTCAGCCGATAAGTTCCGTCGGCCGGCACCACAAACTGAAACGCCGGGTCGTCGCTGAGCGTCTCGAAGACGTTTGGGATCAAGTTTACTCCCGTGTCGTCCTGAGCCGTAATCCGCTGGACCGTCTCGACCCCTTTGTCGTCTTTCGTGACTCGGTCGAGCGTGATGTAAGGATCGGCCTGGGAGCCGTGCCGGTCGCCGAACGCTTCAATCCAATAGACCTCTTGAGCCTTCGCGTCGAACGTGAAGAAGTCCACGTCACGGCGAGCCTGAAACTGCCCGGCGACTTCGGCAGGGACGGTAATCTTGTTGGCTTGAGCTGGTGCGTCGTTCGGTTCTTGTTCCAATCCGACCGGTGCGGGAGCGACAAACATCGTCAGAGGATTCGCATTACCGGCGGGGGTGTTCCAAACATAGCTGAAGGCATCCACTCCCCCTTGGATCGCGCCGAGGTTGTCGGCTGCTTGGGTGTTCTCGGCATCGCCCGGCACCGTAACGGACACGGCGACCTTTTCGAGCGGCCGGCCATCGACGCTGACTCCGGCCGGTTGCCCGCCGGGAAGATTGCGGCCGAAGAGTGTGACCTGCGAATTCGATCCTGCCACGCCAGCGGGAGGCAACGCGAAGTCGATGTAGGGGCCTGTCGTGACGGTCAGCCGATAGAAGTGATCGACACTGCCGCCATAGACCTGGTCGATGATTCGCAGGAAGTAATCACCGTCGGCCGGAAGTGTCACGTCGAGCACCGCATCTCGTCTTCCGGCACTACGAGAAAATGCCAAACGACGACCGGTTTGAACGGCCTGGGGACTCGGAGCCGCGGCCGCACCTGCCGCTGGGGGCGGAACGACGCCCGCTGCATCGTAGAGTTCGATTTGTGCTTTGAGCTTCGAGTCGATGCGACCAGCCTGGCAAAGACACAAGACCCGCTGTCCCGCCTTGCCGGTGAATTTGAAGTAGTCGTAGGCACTGCCGTCGGTGCGGCCGTTGACCGTCGAATTCAGCTCGACCGGCGTCGCCTGTTCGCGGGCGTTGTTCGGTTCGAGCTCGTTGATCTCTTTGCGTGACCCGACGACGAAGCTGCGCGGATTGCTGACGCCGAAACGTCCGCTGAATCGGACTTCATAGATTCCATCCGGCACGCCCGCCGCGACAGTGACGACAAACGTGCTGGCGACGGGAGTCTTCACACCGTTGGCATCGGTGACCTTCTGCGCGGCCGTGATTCCCGGATGGTTGAAGATCAACCGATTGGCCTCATCCATCTCCGCACCGTTGGAGATGGCGACTTCCGTAGCCACGCCGACCTGTGCTCCCGGCGGGAACACCGAAAACAACTTCGCCTGGGGAAGTTGAGCGAACGCGGACGTCGCTCCGATCAAGGCCGTGGCGGCAACGAACGCAAAAGTGCGAGTCATGGCAACTCTCATCAAGGAAGGCGGGAAAAGTCTGAGGCTTAAAAAATGACAGAGGAATGTGGGCAGGGGAATGAGCTCGATTGAAGTCGATTCACTCCGGTGCCTCCATTCCTCTGCCAAGTGCTTTCATCGAAACGACGAACGAATTAGTGGTTGAACAAGAACTCTTTCGTGTTGATGAGTGCCCACAGGATGTCCTCGTAGGCAACCTTCGGGGCCGCTTCGTGCTTGGCGAGGTGGGCCAACGCGATCTTGGTCTCGTCGGCGTTCGGTTCGCGGGAGTAGACCCAGCGGTACATCTCCTTGACCTTCTCCTCGTGCGTGCGGACTTTGTCATTGGCCATCGTGGTCGCTCGGCCGGAAGCGTTCGCGATCTTGTCTTGCACTTCGCTGCTGTTGAGTAGGTGCAGGCTTTGAGCGAGGTTCGCCTCTTGCGAGCGTTCACATTCGCAGGCGGTGTCCCCTTGCGGTTGACCGAAGACCTTCAAGAAATACGGGCCGATGCTGGCGTCCGGCAGTTGCACGGCCTTCGTGCCGGGGGGCAGCGAGCCGAAGTTCTGCGTGGTGTTCGTGACGCGATGGAAGCCGTCGTAGAGCACCTCGGCCGTCAGACGTTTTGGGTAGTAGCGGGAGAAGTTTTGCTTGTCCTTCAAGTTGTAGTCGTTGGGCAGCGAGCTGAGTTGGTAGGTGCTCGACGAGGTAATCGTCTTGACCAGCCACTTCAGGTTGAAGCCGCTCTCAATGAACCCCTTCGCCAGTTTGTCGAGCAGTTCCGGGTTCGAGGGGGGATTCGTCTCACGCATATCGTCTTCCGGTTCGACGATGCCGCGATCGAAGAAGTGTTTCCAGTAGCGATTGACAACAGACTTCGCGAAGAACGGGTTGTTCTTGTCGGCCATCCAATCGGCGAGGAAATGTCGCGGATCGCGATCGGCGGCGATCTCCAGAGCAGGCGAGCCAAGTCCCGTCGGCTTTAGTGACTGACCGTTACGCGGGTTCGTCGCGGCGGCCACACCGTCATTGTGGAAGACACGCTTGTCGCGAGAAGCTTTCGCCATACCGGGCTCGAAAATGTTCTTCTTGCCAACTCGGGTGAAGAACGCACTGAAACCGTAGTAGTCGTTCTGGCTCCATTTCTCGAACGGATGGTGGTGGCAGCGAGCACATTGAATTCGCAGGCCGAGGAACAACTGGGCCGCGTCTTCGACTTGTTCGTTGTTCTCGTCCACTTCGCGGTACCACACAACCGCTGGGTTCGTGGCCGAGTCACCCGAAGCCGTCAGCACTTCGCGGACGATCTGGTCGTAGGGCTTGTTCTCGTAGAGGTTCGACCAAATCCATTGATAGAAACCGTAGGTCGCGGAGTTGTCGTCCAGGGTGCGGTTCTTGTTCCGCAAGACGAGGTTCCATTTGTTAGCGAAGTAGTCGGCGTAGTCAGTCGACTCGAGCAGCCGATCAACCAGCTTGTCTCGCTTGGCCGGATCGGTGTCGGCGAGGAATGCTCGGACTTGTTCTTCGGTTGGCAGCGTGCCACTGACATCGATCGAAACGCGGCGCAGAAAGGTCGCATCGTCAGCCAGCGGTGACGGCGGAATGCCGAGCACCTTCAGTTTGCCGAAGACGGCTTCATCGATGAAGCCTTTGGCCGTCGGAATGGTGCCGATGTCGGCACCGAGAGGAATCGTTGCACGAAATGTCGAGACAGTTCCTTGATACCGCGCCATGATCGCGACCTCTCCGGCGAGGTCGAGCGTCTTGATCATGCCGGTGTTCGTGGCTTCGGCCATTTCGGTGTCGTTGGCTTCAAACAGAGCCATCCGAGTCACGTCTTCGGTCGTGCCGTCGCTGTAGGTCGCGATGACCGTGATCTGCTGATCGGCTCCACGATCCATGACCCGGCTTTCGGGCAAACACTTGATGCCGGCGACGTAAGCGTCCTTGTCGGAACCGTATGGCATTCCTTGCTCAACCCAGCGTGAGATCAAGCGGAACTCGTAGCTATCGACGTCCATTCGCTTGCCGCCGCCGTGTGGCGAGCGGCCAGTGGCCTTCATCAACAGCAAGCTTTCGGAGGGAGACGAGGGGAAGAGACGTCGTCCGCGATTCTCTTTGACGAGGAACTCGTGATCCTCATCGGGATAGAAACCAAGCAGCGAGAGCTTGAATCCGTTTTGCCCGGACGCCTTGCCGTGGCAGCCACCGCTATTGCAGCCGAGCTTCGTGAAGATCGGGACGATCTGGTTCTTAAAGTTGATGGGGATTTGGTTCTCGACTCCCTCGACGTGAATCGAGGCCGAGACGTTTAAGCCGTTGCCGGTGACTTTCAACGTGACATCGCCGTCTTTAATCGGCGTGATCAACCCGGTCGCATCGACGTTGACGATCCCCGCCGGTTCGGCGGAGTACTGCACCTTACGGGTGTGGTCGCGAAGCTGGCCACTGGAGTAATTGCCGGTGACATAAACTTGCTGGCGGGCGTCTCGGCCTCGCAGCACGATGGGCTTGCCGTCCACCGTTGGCTCCACTTTCAGAGCGGAGAGCTGTCCCGGATCGCCCAATCCCTTGGGTTTCGCGGGTTCCGCAAACGCGGAGTTGAGGGTCGCGAACGCACTCGCGGCGGTCACGGCGAACAGCAAACGATTCGTCATCCTCATGGATCGCTCCTATTTATGACGGAGGGCATCGGGAGGTCATCCCGCGTGAGACCAAGGCAATCAATCAAATCCTCGTTGGCATGAATCCAACAGAGGCACTGTTTTGTCAGATGAGGTTCAGTGGCGAGATCAGCAACGATCATCCGTTGCTGGTGGGTTTTCAGGAAGGTCGCAGGCAGGTCAGTGTCTTGGCAGGATATTCGTGTCAGGGAGCTTAGGCTGCGGATTCGTCAGGCACAACATATCAACGGTGGCTTGGATGTCAATTGGCGTTCCGGCTTCTGGATGAATCGGTTCGTTCGCGCGAAGGGTCGCTGTGGATTCCCTGGCTCGTCCTAAAGTTCAACTGGTTTTTGTCAGATATGCCGCGAGAGATTTCTCCGACGCATGGTCGAGCGATACAGTATTGCCCGTGTTCGAGGGCTCAAAGTCTCGATGAATAGCAAAGGTCTCGAAATGAATTGCGACCAAGTTCGCCAGAGCGTGATTGATGGCGGCCTGATGCCTGCCGGAGCATTTGGCAAGGCCCTCTCGGATTGGTTGGCGACCAACCACGCCCTTGGCGACGGCGAGGGTCTGGTTCGCCTGTTGGTGAAGCAGCAGTTGCTGACCGAATTTCAGGCGAGCGGCCTTCTCGCGGGAATTCCCGGTCCCTATCGGCTGGGCCCATACGAAGTATTTGACCGTGTCGCAGCGGGCCGGTTGGGGATGCTTTTTCGAGCAAGGCATCCGGAGTTCGATCAAGCGGTCTCTCTCAAGATCTTTCCGTTTGACGTGTCGAGCGATCGTGAGCAAGCCGCGCGGTTGACTCGCGAGTTACGGATCGACGTGTTGGCGGATCATCCCAACGTCCTGCGAACGTTTCAGGTCGGCCGAGCAGGTCGCATGGTCTATGCGGCTCTTGAAGATCTCCAAGGAGAAACGTTAGCGACACGATTGAAGCGTGAGGCGTTGACCGCCACGCCATCTCTGCCTCTGGGAGAAGCCTGCCGACTCATTCGCGAGGCTGCACTGGGCATGGCCTACTTGCATGAAATGGGAGTCGTCCTGCGTGACGTGCAGCCCGCCAATCTCTGGGTGACGTCTTCCGGACACATCAAGATCATGGAGTTCGGATCGGCTCACGATTCACTGGAGTTTCTCGATGACGCCGATTCAGTTTCCACTGATCAGTCGGACGAACTGCGCTGGAATTTCGATTACGTTTCGCCAGAGCAGGGGGATAATGACCAGGTGAGCGATGGCCGCAGCGACACTTATTCGTTGGGTTGCGTCGCCTTTCACTGTCTGACGGGGCGAGTCGTCTTCGCCGACAAGAACCCGCTTCGAAAGATGATTCGCCACGCACGCGATCCGGCCCCCTCGGCGAGTGAATTCAATTCGTCGCTGCCGCAACCCGTCGTGGAATTGCTGGCGAAGATGTTGTCAAAGAAGCCTGCCGATCGACCGGCCACGGCGTCGCTGGTGGCAGATGTCTTGGAGCCGTTCTGCTCAGCGGCGGATTTGAATGAGGAGATCAACGCCTTGTCGGACATCGAAGTTCGGCCAGATTTCCTGGACTGGGTCGGGGCGCTCGACTCCTTTGAGCAGATTGAAGAAATCCCGCAGACGGAAACCGATCCAGCGGTGGTCGACTTCATCCACTCGATGACCGGCGAGTGAATGTTGGCGGTGAAAATGATCATTCGCGCGGACGCGAACGAGACAGGCGAGCGGGGCGGCGTCAGCCCCCCGGTCAACGCGCCGCGGAACCGGGGGCGGGGCTGACGCCGCCCCGCTCGCCAAAAATGTCTGATGACTGACCAGCGAGTTAGACCACTCAAACCAGGAAGCCTTGAGGACACGATGAACGCAGCGCATCTCAACACAGTGGATGATGCGCTCGCCGCGCTGCGAGCCGGCAGGCTCGTGATCGTGGTCGATGCGTCGGATCGCGAGAACGAAGGGGACTTCGTCGCCGCTGCAGAGTCGATCACGTCCGAGCAAGTCGACTTCATGCTGACTCGCGGCCGAGGCGTGATGTGTGCGCCGCTGACTCGTGAGACGGCGGATCGCCTGCGACTGTCGCCGCTGGTCGCGGCCGAAGCGAATTCGTCATTGAATCACACTCCTTTCCTGACCCCGATCGATCATCGTGATGCGGGCACCGGGGTGAGTGCCGAGAGTCGGGCAAAAACCTTGCGAGCGTTGGCGGACGCGACGGCGTCGGCGGGAGATTTCGTTCGACCGGGACATCTCAATCCACTGCTCGCCAAGGACGGGGGCGTCCTGCGTCGAGCCGGCCACACGGAAGCAACTGTCGATCTGATGCGCATTGCTGGGCTCAAGCCGGTGGGTGTGCTGATCGAGATTCTCAGCCAGAAGCACGCCGGCATGGCTGACCGGGCCGAGTTGGAAGAGATTGCTCAGCAGCAGAACATCCCGATCATCACCATCGAAGACCTGATCCGTCACCGCCGCTTGCGCGAGCGTCTGGTCACACGCGAGGTGGAAGTCTCAATGCCGCTCCGCGAGTTCGGCCAAGTCACCGTGATCGCTTACAGGGTCGAGCACGAAGATCAGGAACCGTTGGCTCTGGTTTGGGGCGACTTGAAGTCGGTGGAGGCACCGCTCGTCCGCATGCACTCCAGTTGTTTCACGGGTGACGTGTTGGATTCATTGCGTTGCGACTGTGGGGATCAATTGCACTTGGCGATGAGTCAGATTTCGCAAGCCGGAACCGGAGCGGTGGTCTATCTGCCGCAGGAAGGACGCGGCATTGGTCTGGTGGCGAAGCTCAAGGCGTATCAACTGCAAGACCAGGGCTTGGATACCGTCGAAGCGAATCACAAGCTCGGCTTCAAGGCGGACCAGCGGGACTACATGATCGGGCTGCAAATCCTCAAGGATCTCGGCCTCAGCCAGATTCGCATCCTGACCAACAACCCCAAGAAGCTCGAATCATTCGAGCAGACCTGGGATCTGCATGTGGTTGAACAAGTCCCGATCATCGCCCCGCCTCACGAGCACCGGCAGAAATACATGGACACCAAACGGGACAAGATGGGCCACAGGCTGCCGCCAACGATTTGATCGACGCGCGATTGACGATTCTGGCGAACGGTGACGGCAACGCGGGTGAGCCTTATCATCCGGCCCGGATTCTCGATTTCTCGGCGCTGTGTTTAGGAGATTGCTGGCATGGAAGATCGCATTGTCGCTCGCGGGCTGACGTTTGATGACGTGTTGTTGGAACCGGCTTACTCGGAGGTCATGCCGAAGGAAGTCGATGTCTCGTCCCGGTTGACCCGCAACGTGCCGCTGAGCATCCCGGTGGTCAGCAGTCCGATGGATACGGTCACCGAAGCGGAGATGGCGATCGCTCTGGCTCAGGAGGGAGGGATCGGCATCGTTCACAAGAACATGACGGTCGAGCAGCAATCTTTGCAGGTTGACCGGGTGAAGCGATCCGAACACGGAGTCATCGTCGATCCGGTCACGCTGCCGCCGGAAACCACGGTGGGTGAGGCTCGGCGGCTGATGGATCAGCGGAACATCGGCGGCGTGCCCATTACGCGCAACGGCAAGCTGGTGGGCATCTTGACGCGACGCGATCTCCGGTTTCTGGAGTCGAACGACCGGCTCGTCGAGGACGTGATGACCAAAGGAAAGCTCGTCACGGCCCACGAGCACACCGATTTAGTCACGGCACAGCGGTTACTCCTGGAAAACAAAGTGGAGAAACTGCTCCTGGTTGACGACCTTTACCAATTAAAGGGAATGATCACGATCAGGGACATCGACAAGACCCTGCGCTTTCCGGGAGCGTCCAAGGATGCTCGCGGGCGGTTGCGTGTCGGAGCGGCGATCGGCGTGTTCGATTACGAACGGGCCGCGGCGTTGCTGGACAAGGGCGTGGATGTGTTGGTGGTGGATTCGGCTCACGGGCACTCGAAGAACGTCATCGAGACCGTCCGGGAGATCAAACGCCGCTGGAACATCGACGTCGTGGCGGGAAACATCGCCACCACCGAAGGAGCAAAGGATCTCGTCAAAGCCGGAGCAGACGGCGTCAAAGTGGGGATCGGGCCTGGCTCGATCTGCACGACACGCATCATCTCCGGAGTCGGAGTGCCTCAGCTCACCGCAATCGCCAATGCGGCGAAAGGGGTGGCCGGCACCGATGTCCCGATCATTGCCGACGGCGGCATCCGCTACAGCGGCGATGTGACAAAGGCTCTCGCGGCCGGTGCTCACGTCGTGATGCTGGGTGGGTTGCTGGCGGGACTGGATGAATCACCGGGCGAGATGATCCTGTATCAAGGCCGCAGCTTTAAGCGGTATCGAGGCATGGGATCGCTCGGCGCGATGATGCAGGGATCGGCGGACCGATATCGACAGTCAACGAATAAGGGAGAAGACGACAAGACGGCGACAAAGAAGCTCGTGCCCGAAGGGGTCGAGGGTCGAGTCGCTTACAGAGGTCCGTTGGGAAGTTTCCTTTACCAACTGATCGGCGGCCTGCGAGCCGGCATGGGTTATCTCGGCACAGCGAACATTACCGAGCTCAGGACGAACACTCGGTTCCTACAAATCTCAGCAGCGACGGTTAGGGAGAACCATCCACATGACATCGCCATTACTCAAGAAGCTCCGAATTACACGGCGGAGCACGCTCCGGATTCTTTCTGAGGGCGCGGCGAGCGGCGCATTGAGCCTCGCCATCGTCTGCGGCGGAGACGCGGTCAGCGAAGCCGGCGTTCGCGACTTATTCTCGAAACCCAACTCTCCATCCTCAAAGACTGTGATGCCGGCTGCGAGCTCTCGGAGTAGCGCCGCCATCAGCAAGCTGGCGGGAAAGCGGAAGCCCAATCAATTGGTCGCACAGGCAGATGAGCCACTCAATCGGCTCAAGCAACGCGATGCCGAGCAACGCTTCCGCGATGTCCTTTCCGAGGACGAGGAGTCGATTGATTCAGAAGCCGGCAAGGCGGTTGTCTCTCCCGCGACGGCCTCGCCGAAAGCGAGAGACGAGGAGGCCCGTCCTACGAAACAACTCGCAGAGCCCGCTCAGATTCTGCCTCCCGAGGAACGGATTGCCGCGCTGCCTCAGGAACAGCCCGGTGAAGGCCCGCTGCCTGAGCCGGTTACCAGTCCCTTGCAGTTGAAACGCATCGGGGAGATTCAGCCGTTCTACGACTATAAGCCGACAAGCGCGATTGAAGGGGAAGCTTGCTGGGATCTCTGTCCGCGTCCCGACGGAATGCCCTGCAAGCCCGACAAAGCCGGCAACATGCCCGAATGCCCGAACGAGTTTCGTCTGAGCGACGCGGCCTATTCCAATCGCATGTACTCCGACTGTCTTTACCAGTGGCGAGCTGCGGATCAATGGTTCAATCCGCTGTACTTTGAAGACGCCGGTCTCGAACGCTACGGCCATGCTCATCACGAATTGGTCCAGCCGTTCGTCTCCGTCGCCCGCTTCGGCGTCCAACTGGTCGGTCTGCCGTATCAAATGACGATCGATCCGGTCCGCAAGAAGATGTACAACCTCGGCTACTACCGCGCCGGCGAATGTGCTCCCAAGAAGTTCTACCGCATTCCGTGGAATACTCACGCCGCGATCAATGAAGCGGCCGTCTGGACGGGGTTGGTCTTCATTTTCCCGTAACTGTAGCGCAGGCGGCTCGCCTGCGACTTCAATTCTACGAAACGCCCGACGTTGCCGAGACGCCGGGCGTTTTCATGCGCGATTTCCGCCAACTTCTGCCGTATCGCTTGCTCGTCCGTCGTGGCTTTGTTCTGTTACTCGCCCCAGAACGAACCTTTCGAGTCACATCATGACCGCCACACCCACACAGACACTTGCCGCCGATCTCCTCAATCTTCTCGATGCGTTGATTCTCGACGCGGATCGACAAGCAAAGCCGCTGGAGCTTGAGCCGTATCGCAGCCAGCTTTTCGAGTTGTTCGTCATCGCGGACGCCAGCGGCCTGATGCGAGACGACTCGGTGCCGGATCTCTCACCGGAGGGACTCAGCCGTGAACTCGGAGAGCGATGGGGATTGAAGTCTGCCGCGCAGTCGTCTCAGACAGCGCTCAACAAGCTCTCGCCGGAGCATCTGTCGAAGATGCGGCTGCTGTGGTCGTTCCTGCGGATGTGGATGGAGTGGCAATACGCCTGGAGCCGGTTTGTTGAGTTTCACGATGGGCCGGCAGAGCCTCATTCTGTGACGTCGGCCACCGAGAGTTCGTAGTCCCGCCTTCAGGCGGTCGATGTGAGATAAACACCGCCTGAAGGCGGAACTACAAACATGTACGCTCCTTCTTCACCGCTCGACGTCCTCGTGGTCGCTCCCCATCCTGACGATGCCGAGATCGGCGTCGGAGGGACATTACTCGCCTGCCGCCAACAGGGATTGCGAGTTGGCGTCATCGACCTCACGAGCGGTGAACCGACGCCGCACGGATCACTCGAGCTCCGCGCCGCCGAGACCGACGCTGCTACGAAGATTCTGGGCCTCGATTGGCGAGCGAACCTCGGCTTGCCGAATCGCAGTTTGCGGTCCGATCTTGAATCGCGCCGAGCGCTCGCTTCGATCTTCCGGCTGACGAGGCCGAAGATCATCGTTGCTCCGTATTGGGAGGACGCGCATCCCGATCATGTTGTCGCCAGCCGATTGGCCGATGACGCGCGTTTCTGGAGCAAACTCTCGAAGACCGACATGATCGGAGAACCGTACTGGCCCCCGAAGATGCTCTACTTCTTCAGCCTGCATCTGCGAATTCATCCCAAGCCAGCGTTCGTCTTCGACGTCACGCCGCACATCGACGCGAAGTTGGCGGGGATTCGCAGCTACGAATCGCAGTTTGTGGCCGGTCGTTCGCAAACCCCTCCGACGATCTTGGACGACGTTCGCGACCGCGCCCGCTACTGGGGCTGGACCATCGGAGTCCCATTCGCCGAGCCGTTCGCCAGCCGCGAAGAGATCGGCCTGAGCGATCTGCGGTCTCTGGTTTAACCCGTCAAATCGACCTCCACCCAAGCCTTCAAAAAGATGTCGAGCGACCGCATTCGCTCGCCACAGCTACCGTTCGAACGCCGCCCGCTGTCCAGCCGGCAGGTCAAGTTGCGTCACTTCGCCGAGCAGGTCCATGACGAAGTACGACACTCGGATGTTCGTCCAAGCGTCCACTTTCTGCTTGGCCGACTCCTTGACTCGATCCCAGCAATCCGAATCCGCACCACACGACTCCCGCGCGGCGCGAAAATCGGTCTCGTGCAAGCGCCGCTGGGTATTAATGAAATCGGCCACCTCCCAGGCGAACTTGCGCGCTTCGTTCCTGTGGATTTCGGTCATGACCAAACGATCGGCGTTGGAGTACCGATCCCGAATTGTCGTGTCCGGGTGCAGATACCTGTAGGCTCCGCAATCCAGGTGCTCAAACAGGAACACGTCCTTGATCTGCCGGTGGAGGACGTCGATCGCGGCATGCAAGTGGTCAAAGAAAACCGGCTGCCAAACAGACGACGGCGGGTTCAGACGTTGGACACCCATCGTCCCGCCAGCCAGGGCGACTTGGTCATACCGATTGTGCAAGTTGAGGGCGTTCATAAACCGGACAGTGTCGTCCAGCAGCCGCTGATCCATGCAGGTGAGCAACAGCACCTTATTCCGTGCCGGGTCGTCAAACACCGATGCTAGGCGATGAGGCGGTGGTGGTGGTCCCCCTTCCTTATACTGTCTGATTTTGGCCATCGTCTTCCTCCTGTTCGTGATGATTGGCAAACTCGGTCGCAGAGTTATCCGCGACGAACGCGAAAGTCAACGAGTGGTCACAGCCGCTCGATCTTTGCCTTCGCCCGTTCTTGGGCGAGCACCTCGCGCTGCAATTCGGTCGAAAGCTGTTGCAGGATTTCTGGCCGAGCGTCTTCCAGGCTGAGTTGTCCTTCGCTCCGTTCGGTGACTGTGATCAGCAGGACTCCGAAAGGAGATCGCACCGGTTCGCAGACTTCACCCACTTTGAGGCCGAAGGCGACTTGCGGATAAGGCGGGGGCTGTCTGCCACGGAAACCAAACCGGCCGAGATCGCCTCCCATTGCGGCGCTCGGGGCCTGCGAGTGCTTTTTCGCGGCGTCGGCAAACGTGATGGTCTTGTCGAGAATCTTGCCGCGAAGGTCGCGGAGTTTTTGTTCGTCGTCGGCGGGTTTGTCGCTCTTCAGGACGATCTGCGCGGCTTGGACTTCGCTGCCATCGAATTCCTGGCGGCGTTGTTTCCAGACGTCACGCAGCTTGGCTTCGGTCACGTCAAGTTTGACGAACGCTTCCCAATCGAGCGGCAGCCGCAGTTCGTGACGCAGGGACTCGACGGTCATCCCCGACTTCGCGAGCAACTGGTCGAAGTCCGCTTTGCGTTCCTTTAACCGCGTCTTCAATCGGGTGAGGTGCGCCTCCAACTGCTCCGGATTGGCGGAGACGTTCTTCTGAGCCAAGTATGCTCGCAGCAACTGCCGGTCGATGAGTCGTTCAATGATCTGCTCGCGGCGCTGAGGAATCTCGTTGGCCGCCAGCCGCAGCGACTTCGCGAAGTTGTCGAGATCCGCCTCGGTGATCGGCTGCCCGTTGACCAGGACCAGCACCGGCGAGTCGCTCTTGGCGGTCTTCGATTTCGTTGACTTGGGTTCGTCCGCGCTCAGCCCGCAGGTGCCGAGGAACAACAAAGCAAAGACGACTGCTCTCGAAATCGGTGTCATGGTTTTCATGCCTTGATTGTGGTGCGCCCCGCGAGACTTTCGCAATCGGCAGAGCTTCACATCGCTGCCGGATCGACAGGACGCTCACGGTCGAGTCGAAGCCTAAAAAGCTCGGCCCGGTCACAGCGGATTTCGCGGTTGTGGCGACGAGGACGGACGATGTACCTGCTGGAGTCACACACACGAAGAGCGAGCCAAGAGTCAGCCGTACCGCGACCGTTAGGGAGCGGCCCTATTGGCCGCTCCCTAACGGTCGCGGTACGGATCGGCCACCAAATCTCAGATCTGAAATCTCAAATCATGGCTTCAACCAGCCCACCATCGGCCAATCGCCTCGAACCATTAGGGACACCGCGGCGTCGTTGGCGCTGGATCGGGTTGTTTCTCATCGGCTTAATCGCGGGCGGAGCTTGGTTTGCTCCGGAGATTGTTTCGCAAACGAGCCTGCGGCACAGCGTCGCGAGCTGGGCCACACGCGACCTGCCACTGCGAGTCGAGTTGGGACCGACCTCGTTGGGCTGGATGAAACCGGTCGTATTGCGCGAGCTGCGAGTCACCGATGCCAATGGACAAGCATTGCTGGAAGTGAAAGAGCTCCGCAGCGAGCGGAAGTTGTGGCAGTTGGCGACTCAACACGCGGATCTTGGTCGATTCACGTTGCATGATCCGGCGGGCCATGTCGTTCTACGAGCGGATGGCTCGAACGTCGAGGATGTGCTGGCGGTGTTGCTCAGTGGTTCGACGACGGAGCCGGCTCCCGCGTTCCGCGTTGAGATCGTGAATGCTCGCGTCGAGTTTGAGCATCCGGCATCGAAACGAAAGTCAGCCATTGAGTCGCTCGATTTGAAGGTGTCGAGCGGTGTGACGGGGATCGAATTGGTCGTGGCCGAGATGCCGTCGAAGACTGCGGCGGTGTCTGCCGAAGCCGGTCGCTTCGCGGCGTACTTTGGGAAGCCGATTAATCCATCTGAGGGCGCGGACGATTCCGTCGCGAATACCGAGGGGACGCGGCAGTTGCTGCTGAGAGCGAAGGACTGGCGACTGGATTGGCTCAATCCGATCCTGGCGAGATGGCACCCGCTGGGGGAATTGTCCGGAGTGCTGACTACGGACTGGCAAGCAAACGCGGGACGCGTGAAGGGTGAGCTTCGATTGCAGGATCTCTGCCTCTCTGGGTTGAACGGCATGGGGACGGATCGGTTGCGATTGAACGAGACCAGTCTGCGTGGCAACGTCGCGACGAAAGGGGAGCGACTGATTGTCGAAGAGGCGGAATTGCTCACGGAAGTTGGCACGTTGACGGCATCCGGCGATTTCCCTCTGGGAGGCTGGTCGTTCGCATCTGGAGAGGAAGCGTTGCGACAGATCGGACAGGAAACATTTCGCGTGGATGGCGACATCGATCTCGCGAAGCTGGCAGCGTTCCTGCCACAGAAGTTGGCAGTGCGTGAAGGGACGCGAATCGACGGCGGTTCGATCCGGGTCGCGTTGGCCTCTCAGCCGCGGAATGGCTCACCTGCATTTCAAGGAAAGGTGGAGGTGGCTCGGCTGTCGGCCGTTGCGGATGGTCGGCGAATCGAATGGGACGTTCCGCTGGAAGCCCTGCTGACCGTGCATCGCGACGGCGAGCAATTCGTCTTCGATCGACTGACCTGCCGTTCCGACTTCCTGCAAGCGGACGCCAAGGGGACGCTGACAGATGCCACGTTTCAGGCACGCGCCGATCTTGATCGGCTGCATCGCAACCTCAGTCGATTCTTCGATTGGGGACTGGTTCGTTTGAGCGGCCAGTTAGCAGCGAGCGGTCAGATTCAGCGTCAGGACGGTGGCGAACTGGATTTGCGTGCGAAGGGAGATCTCACAAACTTTGAACTGCAACGTCGCGGCGAGTCGCCGTGGCGTGAACAGCGGCTTGAGATCGTCGCCGCATCTTCGGCGAAAATCTCTGAAACTCAGCAGTTGCGATCCGTTGAGTCAGCATCACTGCAGCTAGTCAGCGGTGAGGATCGGCTGGACGTGAAATTGACCGAGCCAATGGATTGGAAGTCGAACGCGCGATGGCGAGCTGTCGCGGATGTGGTCGGAGGTCTCGATTCGTGGCAAGCTCGGCTGCGTCCGGTGATGACCATCGACGGCTGGCAGACTGCGGGGCAACTCGCGGCCCACGCGGACGTCGAGGCGAACCAACAAGCGATCGACGTCGCAAAACTGACGATCACGATCAATGAGCTGCAAGCTCGCGGCCCAGAGTGGCTGATCCAAGAGTCGAAGCTGTCCCTCGAAACGGCGGGACACTGGGAGATGGCGACGAGTCGCTGGGCGGCTCCGAAAACGATCCTCACCGGGACCAGCGCGGCCGCGACGGTCAGCAATCTCGATTGGTCGCTGGCCGGTGCAGGCGGTGACGCTCGGTTTCGAGTGCATCTTGGCAACGTCTCACGCTGGAAAGTTCAGGCTCAGCAGCAGCCGGGCTATTTCGTGTCCGGTGAAGCGGCCGGCTCGCTGCAACTGCAACAAAGAGGTACGCGAACTCAGGCAATTCTCGATTCGCGAATTGAGAAATTCGTCGTGGCGGACGCTGCCAGCGTCCGTCCCCAAAAAACCGACGCTGGCAGCGTCGGCCACGGCAGCGAAATCCTCTGGCTAGAACCAGAGATGAAGCTGGCAACACAAGCTGTGTTCGACTCGGCCAAGCAATCACTGACGCTCAGTGGCACGAAGCTGACTGCCGACGGACTGGAAGTGAATCTCGCGGGACGTCTCGACGAGCTGGCCGAGACGCCGGTGGTCAATGTCACTGGCGAACTCGCGTATGATTGGGAAAGGTTGACTCAACGATTGGGTGAATCGCTGCGACAGAACGTGCAACTCGCCGGACAAGAGCGTCGCAAGTTCTCACTTCGCGGTCGGCTTTCGTCGCTGGATGTCGAAGAATCAAAGACGACACTCGGCGCGGGTCTCCCGACCTCGCCCCGAGCAAGCCAGTTGTCGAGTATCTCGCGAACGTCGTCGCCATCCAATTCCGCGTTGACCGCGCTGACCGGCGAAGCGGGACTCGGATGGCAAACGGCAAAACTCTACGGGTTGTCGGCCGGGGCTGGTGACCTGTCGTGCAAACTCAACGAGGGTGTCGGCACGCTCATACTGCGCGACGTTCCGATCAACGAGGGGACGCTGCGGCTGAACTCGCAGTTGCGGTTAGATCGCACCCCCGCGCTGATCGTGTTGCAATCCGAACGAGTCATCGACAACGTCCGGCTGTCGCCGGAACTGTGCGCGGGCTGGTTACGGTTCGTGGCACCGCTCATGGCAAATGCGACTCGTGCGGAAGGCCGATTTTCGATGGTGCTCGCAAAGGGAGCGTTGCCCGTCAGCGATCCTGCGACCGGCGAGGTTTTCGGGCAACTCGCGATTCACGCGGCGCAAGTCAGCCCCGGCCCGTTCATGGACCAAATCCTCGCAGTCGTGGATCGGATCAAAGCACTGACGAAATCACGCTCGCTGAAACCGGCCGACCTGCTGTCTCTGGCCGAGCAATCCGTCTCGCCAGCCGGTGGGCGCGAGCGAGTCTTGGTCACTCTGCCGGAACAACAAGTCCCCGTTCACCTGCTCAACGGCCGTGTCCATCACGACGGTCTGACGCTCGTCACGAAAGAGGCAACGCTGAAGACACGCGGTTCGGTGGGGCTCGATGAGTCGTTGGATTTGATTGTCGATGTCCCCGTTCGCGACGAATGGGTTGCTCAAAACAAACAACTCGCGAGCCTGCGCGGTAAATCGCTGAGCATCCCTGTCCGCGGCTCATTGACGGCCCCGCAACTCGATCTGCGGGTTTTCGAGATCTTCGCTCGCGAAGCGTTCACTGCACCGGTTGAGAACTTGCTGGAGAACGAACTCCAGAAGGGACTGAACCGGTTGCTGCCGGGGAAGAAGAAGCCGTGAGGAAGGGGAATTGGTGATTGATGATTGGCTATTGGCGATTGATTATTTCTGACTTCCAAATCATCAATCGCCAATAGCCAATGACCAATCCTCAATCCATTGTTCTCCCTTCCGACCGCCGCTTGACTTCTTTAGGGGCGTCCCTCAAAACACGTTCCGTCGCCGGGACGCGAGCAAAGTCGACGAGTCACTCCGTGGCTCGAATTCGAGTCACGGAGTGACTCGTCGACTTTGCAGTTTCGCCGTCCCATGCTTTGCGAACTCGAAAGGAATCACCGTTGTCCGGCCAACTTGTGACTTTTTTGCCGATCTTTGTTTTCGTCGCCATTCTGTTGGGATTCGTGGTGACGAACCTCGTGCTGGCCCACACCGTCGGGCCTCGGAAATCGACCGCCGTCAAAGAGATGCCGTATGAGTCGGGGATGGACCCCGTCGGGGATGCTCGGCAGCCGTTTGATGTAAAGTTCTATCTGGTCGCGATTCTGTTTCTCGTATTCGATGTCGAACTGCTGTTTCTTTACCCGTGGGCTGTGAGCGCCTACGTCGATCAACCAAATCGCTGGGCCGGCTCGCCGTTCGAAGAACAGAATGTGGCCCAGCATCTCGGCCACGACAGTCCCGGCATTCCGCTGGAACTGCGAGGGACTGTATTCGGCGTGATGCTGGTGTTCATCGCCACGCTGGCGATTGCCTACGTCTATGCGTGGCGGAAAGGTGTTTTCAAATGGCGGTAGGACTTCCCGAAAACGTGTTCATGACGACCGTCAACGCGGCGGCGAGCTGGTGTCGCAAGAACAGTCTCTGGCCGATGCCGTTCGCGACCGCCTGCTGCGGCATCGAGCTGATGGCGACGGCGTCGTCTCGGTACGACCTCGCTCGGTTCGGGGCCGAGGTCATGCGGTTTAGTCCTCGGCAGTGCGATCTGATGATCGTGGCCGGCCGAGTCGTCATGAAAATGATGCCCGTGCTGCAACGCATCTGGCTGCAAATGCCCGAACCGAAATGGTGCATCTCGATGGGAGCCTGTGCCTGCTCCGGCGGCGTGTTCGACACCTACGCGGTCGTGCAAGGAGTCGATCGCTTCATCCCCGTGGACATGTACGTCCCCGGCTGCCCGCCTCGGCCGGAGCAGCTCATTCAGGCGATCATGGACCTGCAAAACAAAATCCAAGCCACTGGCACGCTCAACGGCACCGAGTTCGGCCTGCGAACTCAACCGATGGGCCCGACACCGTTTGACCGCGACGAAATGTGGCGCGTCGAAGACGCGGCGCTCGCGGCCAAGGCGGGCGGATTCGGAGTGTGAGTTTGAACGAGAAACGGGGAGAGACATGTCGGCCTTGTGCCCGAATCAGTCGGCTTCAGCCGACTCCCCATTTGCCACCAGCTTTAGCTGGTGGTGAGCAGGCCCAACAAACAAAGTAGCTGGCTTCAGCCAGCTTGGAGGCAGGTCTTCAGACTTCAACAACCCAGAGAAACCATTCCAGCCA
>SXKJ01000152.1 GCA_005778115.1 Planctomyces sp.
CCGGACTGTGCGTTGTGTTGACGATGCTGGAATATCTCGAACACCATGATCTCAGTGACCTCAAACAACTCGTTCGTGACGTCTCGTTACCATTCCCCATCCTCAAGTGCGGATAGTTGTGTAGATACCAATGACGCAAGGTCGGTGGCGTGAATTTCAACAGGCTCTGACGACTTCGGCTACGAAGCCATGAAGAATCTCAGCTAACCTCGCTCTTTTCCTTTTCATCGAGGCATTCCATGACCAATCACTTCATCAAGTCCGAACTCCTTGATCAGTCGATCCTGTTTGCGAGGCTCGCGGCCGCGGCCTATCTCGACACGACGGTGTCCGCGGTGCCGGGATTGGACAAGTTCAAGAACGAACTGCGTCTGAACGAAGACAACTCGGCCAACAAGACCGACACACAGGCGTTGCTGGGCCGCTGGAACAACGATGTCGTGATCGCCTTCCGTGGGACTGAGGACAAACTCAGCGATTGGTGGACCGATCTAAAAGGCGAACTCGTTCCGAACACCGACGGCGTCGGCCGAATTCATAAGGGCTTCAAGACGGCGGCCGATTCCGTTCACAAGCACATCGTCCGATTCATCAAGAACGTCGCCGTTCCCGAAAGTCGGCTGTTTGTTTGAGGGCATAGCCTCGGCGGAGCACTGGCATTGATCACCGCCGGCCGATTGGCCGCCGATGCAAGCCTACCCGCAATCCGCGGAGTCTTCACTTATGGATCACCTCGCGTCGGGGATACCGACTATGTCTCCGCTTATCGAGCGTTGTCCGTGGGTCCCAGAACCAACATGTGGATCGCGACCGGCGATCCCGTCGCACGCGTCGCCCCGCATTCCTTCGATTACCGTCACGCTGCGGAGAAGCAGTTCACGCTCGATAACGGTGCAATCGGCATCACCGAACTCGACAGCCTGATGGCCTTCCAGGCAGAAGAAGCCGCCTTCTCCAAATTCCCAATCGTCCAAAACGCGGTCGGTGTCTTCTCAAGACTGAAGAACGCCTTCCAAAACCTGGACGCCGCCGAGCACAGCATCAACGACTCGTATCTAAAACAACTGCTCCAGGCCAAGCAGAATTGGTGACGAGTAGTCTGTCGGCTCGATTCGACCACTCGCTGAAAACATCGGGACAAGACCATGAAGAGCAGTCCGTCGCTCATCGTTTATTTCCTCATCGCCGCACCGACGCTGGCGGAGGAGACAGTGGACTACACGCGGCAGATCAAGCCGCTGTTGCAAGCTCGATGCTTTGCCTGCCACGGGGTGCTCAAGCAGCAATCGAAGCTGAGGCTCGATACGGCGGCGCTCGCGATCCAAGGAGGCGAGAACGGAGCGGCCATCAAGCCGGGAGATCTCGCTGCCAGCCCGCTCATCACGCGAGTCTCGGCCAAAGATGAAGCCGAGCGAATGCCCCCGGAGGGGGAGCCGCTCACCGCCGCGCAGATTCAATTGCTAAAAACCTGGATCGCTCAGGGAGCCAAGGCTCCGGCCGATGAAAAACCCGAACGCGATCCGCGCGAGCATTGGGCGTTCAAGACGCCGGTGCGACCAGCGGTGCCAGATTTGAAATCTCAAATCTCTGATCCCGAATTTGAAATCTCAAATCCCATCGACGCCTTCATCGCGGCCGAGCATCAAAAGCAAAGATTGAAACCGCAGCCGGCAGCAGACAAGCGCGTTTGGCTGCGGCGAGTGTCGCTCGATCTGACCGGCCTGCCGCCGACGCGTGAGGAACTGGATGCCTTTGTCACGGATCAATCGTCCGAGTCATTCGACAACGTGGTGACACGTCTGCTCGACAGCCCGCAGTACGGCGAGAGGTGGGGCCGGCATTGGATGGACATCTGGCGGTACAGCGATTGGTGGGGACTGGGGGCCGAGGTCCGTAACTCGCAAAAGCACATCTGGCATTGGCGAGATTGGATCATCGAATCGCTCAACGCAGATAAAGGCTATGACCAGATGCTGCGCGAGATGCTCGCTGCCGATGAGCTTTACCCGAATGATCTCGACAAGCTGCGCGGTTCCGGGTTCCTCGCACGTCAGTACTTCAAGTTCAATCGCACGAGCTGGCTGGACGAGACCATTGAGCACACCGCGAAGTCGATGCTCGGCCTGACGTTTAATTGCGCGAAGTGTCACGATCACAAGTACGACCCGTTCTTGCAGGTCGATTACTACCGCATCCGCGCGATCTTCGAGCCGTATCAAGTCCGCACCGACGCCCTCCCCGGTGAGACCGACTTTGAGAAAGATGGTCTCCCGCGACCGTTCGACTGCAACCTTGATGCTCCGACCTTCCTGCACATTCGCGGCGACGAACGGAACCCGGACAAGTCCCGCACCATCGAGCCACTCATCCCGGCGTTCCTGTCACTCGGCGATTGGAAGTTCAAGTCGGTGACGTTGCCGGACGATGCCGTGCAACCCAGCCTGCGTCCGTTTGTGGTCGCGACCCATCTAAAGGTCGCCGAGAAAAAGATCGCGGACGCCCGCACTGCCATCGAGGCCGCCAAGAAAGCGTTGATGGATGCGGAATCGGCCGCCGATCCGAAGGCACTCGAACAAGCGAAGCTCGCGGCCGTTATCGCGGAGAAGTCTCTGCTCGCTGCCGAAGCACAGCCGATCGCCATCAACGCTCGCGCAGCGGCCGATCGCGTGAAGTTCAGTAGCCGAACTCGCCAGAGTTCGGACACCGCGCTATTCGTCGAAGCCGCCCGCACCGAACGACTCGCAGCCGCCGCGATCGCCGACGAAGACTCCTCGCGTGCTGAACTCGAACTGCTGCGAGCGACTCCCGAAAAGAAAGCCGAAGTCGAGAAGAAACTCGCCGCCACCAAGTTCGCGTTGGAAGCCGCACGCAAAGCGGTCGAAACGCCGGGCGAAAATTACAAGTCGCTGAGTGGCTCGCTGAAGACGCTCGAATCGAACCTCGAAAACGAAGAGTCGCGCCGCAAACCGTTCCCGAAAACCAGCACCGGACGTCGCTCGGCGTTTGCCCTCTGGCTGACCGATCCGAAGCATCCACTTCCGGCGCGTGTGGCCGTCAATCATCTTTGGTCGCGTCACTTCGGCCGGCCGCTGGTCCCGACGGTGTTTGACTTCGGCCGCAAAGGAACGCCGCCGACGCATCCCGACCTGCTCGACTGGCTGGCGGTCGAATTCGTCGAGCACGGTTGGAGCATGAAGCACATCCACCGGCTCATCGTGTTGTCGAGCACCTATCGGCTCACGTCTTCAACCGCTGGCGCGGCGGAGAGCAATCTCACCGTCGATCCCGACAATCGCCTTCTTTGGCGAGCGAATCCGATTCGCATGGAAGCTCAAACCGTGCGTGACACGTTGCTGCACCTGGCCGGGGAACTGGATCTGACTCTCGGCGGGGCGTCGATCCCGGTCAGCAACGAAACCTCGCGCCGCCGCAGCGTCTACTTCGTTCATTCGCACAACGAGCACCAGAAGTTCCTGTCGATGTTCGACGACGCCAGCGTCCTCGAATGCTATCGCCGAGCGGAAAGCATCGTCCCACAACAAGCCCTCGCCCTTGAGAACAGCCCGCTCGCCACCACGATGGCCGAGAAGATCGCTCAGCGCATTGCCGCCGCAAACCCGAACGCCTCCGATCGCGACTTCATCCGATCCGCATTCCTGACCGTCTTGTCGATCGAACCGACCGAGTCCGAGTTCGCGACCCTGCTCGACGCACTGACTCGGCTCACGAACGCAGCCAAGACCAAGAACCGCTCCAACCCCGCCGCTCAAGCTCGGTCCAACCTGATCCACGCCCTGCTCAATCACAACGACTTCGTCACCGTGCGCTAGCCGATAGCAATTTGATTTGGGAAATTGGATGGCCTCGAAAAACACGAAGAGACACAAAAAGGGGAATTGAGTTTCGAGATTCTGGAAGACGAAATTCAGAGCGCGTGTTCCACGACTTTCACTTGCTTGCTGGCCTTCGTTTCAAGTCGTCCTTTTTTTGTGCCCTTTTGTGTTTTTCGTGGCCAACCTCCTCCTCAAATACCAGACGAATGGGAGTCCAATGGCTTGGGAGAACATCAACGCTTTGTGTGACATCGTTCGTGAGACCGGTTTTGCGATTCACAAGTACCATCGCAACGGCCATCTGGAAAAGGTCTACGAAAATGCCTTGGCACATCGGCTTCGGAAGCAGGGCTTACGCGTTGAGCAGCAGTTCCCACTGACAGTGTATGACGAAGACGGAACGGTGATTGGCGAGTACTTCGCGGACCTATTTGTCGAGGGCTGCTTGATCATCGAACTGAAGGCTTGCCGAGAAATTGCCGACGAGCACATTGCCCAAATCCTTGGCTACCTGAAATCCTCTCGCATCGAGACCGGTTTGCTGATCAACTTTGGTGCCGCCAAGTTCGCGATCAAGAAATATCTGATGACGGCTGCGACGGAGTAGCCACGAAAAACACAAAGAGACACAAAAAGGAATTCAGAGACGAGACTTGCTACATACTGACTCCCCAATTCACCTTCTCGTTCCTGTTCTTTCTTTTCGTGCCTTCTCGTGTTTTTTGTGGCCAACCTGAATCCTTCCCTCCCATCGAGAGTTCATCGCCATGCCACACCAGCATTGCCAGGCCAATTGTCGCGGCATTCATCGCCGAGCTTTCCTATCCGACGTCGGGATGGGATTCACCGGCCTGGCCCTCGGAGCGATGCTCGCACAAGACGGCGTCGTGCGTGCCGAGGCGGTTCCGGATTGGCGGCCGCCGGATGGGAAGCCGCACTTTGCTCCCAAGGCCAAGAGCGTTGTGTGGTTGTTTATGAACGGAGGCGTTTCGCAGGCGGAGTCGTTCGATCCAAAGCCGGAACTCACGAAGTATGCCGGCCTGTCGATCAGCGAGACGCCGCACAAGGACGTCCAGAATCCGGAGAAGTTGAAACTGGCTCGGGTGACGGTCATCAATGATGCGAATGGGCAGCAGCGGAACAAGCTTTATCCGTTGCAGGTCGGATTTCGGAAGTACGGCGAGAGCGGCATTGAGCTGAGCGATTGGGTGCCGCACGTCGGCGAGTGCATCGACGACATCGCGGTCGTGCGGTCCATGTTCACGACCGACGACAACCACGGTGCTCAAACGCAGTTTCACTCCGGCCGGCACATGCTCGACGGTGAGTACCCGACGCTCGGAGCTTGGGTGCATTACGGACTCGGATCGCTGAATGACAACTTGCCGCAGTTCATCTCGCTAGGCAATCGCGAGTACTGGAACGCGAAGGACGGGCACTACCTCGGCCCGGCTCACGATGCGGTGCCGGTGCGGGTCGATCCCAACAATCCGCTCGACTATGGCAAGCCGGCGAAAGACCTGAGCGTCGAAGAACAGCAGATCGGCTTCGAGCTGGTCGGCCGCTTGAATCAGCTCAAGGCGGTCGAGTACCCGCACGACCCGGCGCTGCTGGCTCGGATCAAAGCCTACGAGCTGGCGTTTCGGATGCAGACGTCGGTGCCCGACACCATGAACTTCAGCGTCGAGACGAAAGCCACGCAGGATCTGTACGGCCTCGACGATCCGGCGACGCGCGATTTCGGAATGCAGATGCTCGCCACGCGACGGTTCATCGAACGGGGCGTGCGGTTCATCCAAGTGCAGCACGGAGCCGGCGGAGCGGGAGTTTGGGACGCTCACGGCGGCTTAAAGGCCAATCACTCGCGCAACTTCAAGGCGGTCGACAAACCGATCGCCGGATTGCTCAAGGATCTCAAGCAGCGCGGGCTGCTGGATTCGACGCTGGTGTTGTTCGCCAGTGAGTTCGGCCGGACTCCGGGCACCCAAGGTGCGGACGGCCGCGATCATCACATCTACGGCTTCTCGGTGTGGCTGGCTGGCGGCGGCATCCAAGGCGGGATCGTTCACGGAGCCACCGACGAGATCGGCTTCCACGCCGTCGAGCACCGGCACTACGTCACCGACATCCACGCCACGATCCTGCACCAACTCGGCCTCGACTCGCGGCAGCTCGAAGTGCCCGGCCGCAAGCGGCTCGACATCGACCACGGCAAGCCGATTCTTGAAATCCTGGCGTAGTCGAGCAGTAGGGTGACGAAAAGTTTGCGTTGACGTAGCTGCTTTGCCGTCCAATTCCCGTGCGTTTGGTTTCGGGCCTTTGCCCCAACGGGGCAAAACTCGATAGCCCAGGGCGCTAGCCCTGGGGAACGGATCGAACTTGAAACTTGAAGGCCCAAAGGGCCGTGACTCGTCCTCAATCCCACACATACCGTTCATCCCATGCGAGTCCGTGACGTTCCAAGAACCGTCGATACTCCTCTTGAAACGTCACCGTGCGATGATGCTCTTCCTGATTGGCGATGTAGGTCTTCACGACCTCCACGTTGGACTGTCTCACGGAGAACGCGCCGTATCCGTTCTGCCAATAGAAGTCTTTCACCGCCGCACCTTCTTCTTTGATGCGCGCCGAAGAGCTGGTTTTGAGTTCCTCGACCAATTTCGCAATCGTGATCGTGCGGCTGAGATTGCAGAGAATGTGAACGTGATCTTCCACGACACCCACGATGAGAGACGGACAATCGATGTTCTGCAACGTGCCGACCAAATATCCGGTCATTGTCCCGCGGAGTTCGGGTGTTTTGAGGAACGGTGTCCGATGTTTGGTGCTGAAGACGACATGCAACAGCGCATTGGCCAATGATTGCGGCATGATTGGCTCTTTCGTTGAGTCACGGCCCGTTGGGCCTTTTCACGTTCGTGCATGTCCGTTTCCCAGGGCTGCGCCCTGGGCTATCGAGTCTCGACCCTTCGGGCCGAAAAATGTACAGCAACTCCTGCTCGATTGATGGTTCACTTCAACCGCAATTTGTCATCATGCTAGCCGATCGGTGAGATCGAATGGCTAGGCGACGGGTTGAATCATTTTCACGAAAGCCGAGAAATCATCAGCGACCGGTATCACGAAGTCATTCCATGGAACAGAAAGAGAATTGATGTTGTTGCCCGATTCGTCAAAGCGGTCCTTGGACGGCAGATCGTCCCAGTCCATATATGTTGAGTTCGCGTTACCGGCGACCCACAGGATGACTGCCGGCGCAATGCGACGGTTTCGGTAATCGAGGCACAAGAGATCTACATAGGCATCATCAAGACGCATCTCGGTATCGAGAGCTGCAAAGGGAACAAGATCTCTGAAAAGTGCTCTCGATGTCGAATGATCGTATTCCATCAGGTAGTAAATGCCATTTACGACTCGTTCGTCCATGTCGCAACGGTCGAAGTGTGGACGACGAGGCGGCGTAAGAATTGACTCCTTGTCAAGGAGCGTAAGGAACTGACCGATTTGAAGGCGTGAGGATGCGACCTCGAACTCGCAAATCTTTGGAATGCCTCCGTGGTGGAGAGCCATGAATTCCAAGAACTCCGAGTCCAGCGGATAGCGGCGGCGGAGTTTGGCGACGACTCGTCCGTCCACGGGGCCTGCAAGAGTGGAGGGATCACATTGGAGATTGCGAGTCATAGGCTTTACCGCGGACCTACTGAATGACGTGATATTTTCCGCCGTTGTGTTCTGCCAAACCTTGCAGGACTTGCTCGGCGACAAAAATCTCGCGGGTGCGGCGATAGGTCGCTTCGCCGAGTTTGTTCATGGCCGCGCTCACCTTCTTTTGCCGGATCAGTTCCAGGCCGGCCTGTTCCTTGTTCGTGAGCCACGGCTCAAACGCAAACGTGTGAATGACCGTCTTCGGCTGCTGAATCGTTTGCACGATGTCGTTGGCATCCCGGCTGAAGCAACCGTCGGTCAGAAAGTAGATCACGTCGGGACGCAGCCGCAGAGCCAACTGCAACGCGGCGGTCGGATCGGTGTCCCCTCGGGCCGGCACTTGCTCCATCCAACCCAGGTAGTGCCGCAAGTTCTCAGGCACCGCCGACACCAGATGATCGGCCGGCATCGGGATCGCCTCGTGATTGAAGAAGATGATGAAGAAACTTTGGTCCGCCTTCAGTTGCGAAACCGAATTGATCAGCTCTAGCTTCAACCGACCAAACCGCGTCTTGGCTTCGCTGTCATGCGGATGATTCATGCTCAGCGAGCAATCCACCACGTACACGAACGACTTCCCTTCCGCCGCCATTCCGAAGAACGATTTGCCATCGCCCCCGCGTTTGCCGTTTTCCTTTCCGTTGCCACTCCCTTGCCCTTGTCCACGCCCGAAGCCCGGCCCGATCGGGTTGCTCGGCGCTCCCACCGTTTTCGCGAGATCGGAGTTCGCGGCCGCCTCCAAATTCAAACTCGCCAAGGCGGACGTGATCGGGTTGGGAACGTCCGCTTCCAGAGGCCGGAACTCCGGCAGGAAACCACCGACTGAGCCGCCATCGTCTGGCGACGGTGCCGCAGCCTCGCCGGCGACAATCTCAATCGGTGCCGAATTCCCATCGGCCGAGTTCGCCCAACTGGTCTCCAGAATCGCTTCCGAAGAACTTCCCGACTCCGGCAACCACGAAAACGCCGCGCACGCCAGCAAGCTCAGATGCAACAGCAGCGACACCGCGAGTGCTCCGCCAGAAGAATCTTTCATCCACGCGGGACATTCCGCACGCCGCATCGCCGCCACGAATCGAACCCGCAGCCGCACGCCCCATCGCGCGAGCCGATCCAGCGAACAAATCTGTTTGAGCACAGCGATCACGATCGAAACTTCCGAGGTTGATTCCGTAGAAGCCAGCGAATCGAGCACACGAGCCGGGGTCAGGTCTTCAAATTTCATTTTTGGCCGACAACTCACGCCTGACTCTCATTCCCCATCGACTTTCCAATTCACATCGCGCCCAATTCGCGAGGCCAAAAATGAAATTTGAAGACCAGACCCCTGACGGGTTGGAGAAGTTACCCGGAGCGAACGCCCGATGCCAAAGGAAAATATGGCACAACCGAATCGAGAACCGCACGGCCTCTGAATGTCTGTCGGCAACCGACAGGACCGCAGTCGCAATCAACTCAACGTTTCCGCGACCGGCTTCGAGCCGGCACCAGAACCTTCCGCCTTTGTCGGTTTCGCGGTCGCAGCCTTCACTAACCCGACGCGTCAGCGAGGGCAAACGCTTCTCAAGGCATCCATTCCGAGTCACTTGGAGCGTTTGCCCTCGCTGACGCTTTCTGAAGTTGCGCATTTCAGGAGTCGCGAAGCGACGTTAGCAGATAGCCTTGGGCGCAAGCCCAAGGAATCGCTGGAAGTAGTTCTCCGAACCGCGAAGCGGCGACAGCATTCTGCATGACAACAATTTGCTGTCGCCGCTCCGCGGCTCACCGTGGAATTCGAACATTTCTCTGCTGACGTCGCTTCGCGACTGAACAGCGCAACTTCAAAACTGACGCTTCGGGTTGGTTTGCGTCACCACCTCAGGCCGAACCCGTGATCGACTTCAAATCGGCTCGGACTTCCGCGTAGGTCTGATCGAACGCAAGCGCCGCAGGATCGGGAGTCACGCCCCAGCGATCGCACGCCGCGCGATACAGCTCCGGCCACCAGTTGCGATGCTGCGTCAGCCCCTCGTCGAGGTAGCGCTGCCACTGGCTGAGAATCGTCGACCAGCAGCGGTCGCCATATCCCAGTGCCGTGTTGAGATCGGGAAATTCGGTGACATACCACTCGCGACCGATCTGCGAGTGCAACACCTCGTCCGCCCAATCGAAATCCTGAATTAGCTTGGCGAGCGGAATGCCCGATTCGATCGCGACCTCCCACTCGAATCGTTTGCCGTTACGCGGCATCAGCCCCTGCTCGATGAAGAACAGCACCGCATGTCGATCTCGGGGACCAAGCTGTGTGTTGAGATTCCGTGACCAGGTGAAGTTGATCGGTATCTTCGACCAGTCGATCCCCTGACTGACGAAGCCCACCTCGCCGAGCATCGCGTGCCGAGCTTCATCCCACAGTTGCCGAGACATGTTCCGGTAATACTTCCACGGCTTGCCGGACGTCTGATGAATGATGCTGGCCATCATCTCCGGCACGTCGATCTCGCGCAGCCGTTTGTAGAACAGCATCAGCACCTTGTCGCGCGGCAGGAATCGTTCGTCGTACAAGAACGCTTCCGGATTCACGCCACCGTTGAAGGAATCTTGAAACCGAGCATCCCGCTTCGGGACCGGATCAAACTCAAACGGTTTTGAAGAAAACTTTGGTCGCAATTCAACCGATGCCACCGCTTGCCGACCGGACACCCCACCTGCCGCTGACAAGCAGTCGCCGAGGAACACCACCCAGCCAAGAGTTTCCTCAGTCGTCTCAAACGCAGAGGTCGCGGCCCGACCGAATTCATGAAGGTCGTGCAATTCCAACAATGCGAATCGAGCAACTCGCACCGAGGGAGCATCAGCCAACGGATTCGTGGTCGCCATGTAGCTCTCGAACGAATCAATCAGCGCCGGCACCAGCACGCCGTACGCTCCCCAAAGCAGAGCCTCCGTCGTCGGAGCACACAGCACTTCATTGCACAACAATTCCAGCGCCGGATGCGGCACGACTTCCAAGCCGAGCGGCGGTTCGCGCATCTCGCTGACACGAGTCCGCAGCGCGGCCACATGCTCGGCACACAGATAAGCGTGATGGCTGAACGCGGTCTTGAGTTCATACAGCGGCTCGCTCGTGATCCGAGCGGTCAGCAACTCAAACAGCCGCTTGAGGACATAGTGGTTCCGCTTGTGCCACGACACGCATTCCTCGACCGACATTCCCGGCCGCTGGGCCACCTCGAAATCGCACAAGCCCGCCAGCGATGGCACGCGCGGAATGGAAGAGTTTTCTGGCACGACGATGTCCTTGGCACGCAGGGGTCGGGTGTACGATTCTTCGGAATTGGCCGACGGAAGTCTCACGACTTTCAAAACCCAAGATCGGCCAATTCCGAAAAATCGTACACCCGACCCAGGCACGTTCTCGACCCTGGCGGGGTCACAATCCTCCCCTTTGCCCTTTGGCCGCCAACAGTCGATGAGTAAAGTGATCCGTGTCCTTGCTGGAACCCGTTCCTTGGAGATCGAGTCATGCTCAGCGTGCTTGGCCAATCCGGAAAGCTGTGTGATGGAGTCACTCGCCGCGAGGCGATGCGCGTCGGTGGATTGTCGCTGTTCACGGGCATGACTCTGCCGCACTTGCTGCACGCGGCGGATGCGAATCCTTCGGCTCGCGCAGGCAAAGCCAAGTCCGTGATCCTCTTCAATTTGCTCGGTGGTCCTAGTCAGCAGGACATGGTCGATTTGAAGCCGCAGGCACCGGTCGAAGTCCGCGGCGAGTTTCAGCCGATCAGCACCTCGTTGCCGGGACTACAAATCTGCGAGCACCTGCCGAACACCGCCAAGCTGATGCACAAGGCGTGTCTGATTCGGTCGGTGACGCACGGCTACAACGCTCACAACCCGCTCAACGTCATGACCGGTTTCAGTGGCGGCCGATTCGATCAGTTGCGACCCGAACCAACTGATCCGCCCGACATCGGTGCCGTCTGCCAATACCTCAAGATGGGCCCGCGCGACATGCCGGGAGCCGTCTGTTTGCCGTGCTATCCCGGTTGGGGCGAGAGCAGCATGTATCCCGGCATCCGACGGCCGGGGCCTTATGGCGGATTCCTCGGCGGTCAGTATGACCCGCTGTTTGCCGTCTGCGAACCGAAGTTCGATCGCGAGCCAAAGGTCGCCTACTACGACCAAGTCATCCCGATGGGCGAACCGAGATTGCCGACGCTCGATGAACTACCGGGCATCACGGTGAATCGCCTTGACCGCCGCCGCTCGATGCTCGATCAACTCGATACACAGTTTGAAGAGACGCGACGTTCCGGTGCGATCGACCGCCTGAATCATTTTCAACAACGGGCGTTCGACATGCTGATTTCCAGCAAGACGCGCGACGCCTTCGATCTGTCACGCGAACCCGATGCACTGCGAGACCGCTACGGCCGCAACATGAGCGGCTCGAGTCTGCTGGTCGCGCGCCGGCTCGTCGAAGCGGGCGTGCCGTTCATCAGCGTCCATGCGGAAATCTTCGGTCGCTACGGCCACTCGTATGACATGCACGAAAACAATTTCGGCATGTTGAAAGACGCGAACCTGCCGATCCTCGACCGAGGCTACCCCGCGCTGATCGAAGACCTCGAATCGCGAGGCTTGCTCGATAGTACTCTGGTCGTCGTGATGGGTGAGATGGGCCGTACTCCGAAGGTCAACGGCAAGGCCGGCCGCGATCACTGGCCGCAATGCGGCTTCAGCCTGCTCACTGGCGGTGGCGTAAAACCCGGCTGCGTGTTCGGCGAGACCGACAAACAAGCCGCGTATCCGATCAGCCATCCGGTCTCACCCGGCGACATCGTCGCGACGATCTACCAATTGCTTGGCATTAACCCGCACCTGACTGTCCCCGATCCGCTCGGCCGCCCGATCCACGTCGCCCACGGCGGCGAACCAATCTGGGATGTGCTGACGTAACGTAGCCATCACGCTCCGCGTGATGAGCCGAGTGCTTCTTTGACGTCGTTGGACGGATCACGATCAATTGATCAATCCGCATCGATTCACGTTCCGCTCGTCACGCGGAGCGTGACGGCTACGTTGACTGCAATAATCCCACTCGTCTTCCCGCACGGAAGCAGTGTCGCACCTCGAAACTTCGCCGGCCGATTTCCGTTACTCCTTCCGAGTCCATCAGCGGGAACTCACCATCGACGATGTCCAGAACCGTGATGTCGGCGCAGGCCCCTGGTTTCAACGTCCCGATTTCGTCCGCCATGCCGAGCCACGCCGCGCACGTCGCCGTTGAGCGGCGGATGATCTCCGGCACGCTCATGCCCAGATGCAGGAACTTGCTGAGCGTGGTGGCTAAATCGAACACCGGTCCATGCACGTTGTAGGTATGCAAGTCGCTGCTGAGAAAATCAGGCACGACACCTTGATCGAGCATCGCTCGCGCGACACGCCAGGCGAAGCTCCCGGAACCGTGGCCAACATCGAGCAGCACACCCTCACGCTGCTTCTGACGGACGATTGAGCAGACCTCTGTGCGGTCATCGACCAGCTTGCAGTTCTTGTCGTGATAGCAGTGAGTCATCACGTCACCCGATCGCAACGTCTCGAAAAGATGTTCAACCCGCAGCGAGGAATTCGCCGGATGCACGACGAGCGGCAACTTCGTCGCATCCGCCGCCAGCCGAGCACGTCGCAAACCTTCGGCTTCGTTCTTGCCATCGTTCGAGATGTTCTCCATGCACCGCACCTTGATGCCGGCCACGCAATCCCGATGCCTCTCGACCGCTTCAACGCAGCCTTCGACGTCGCAATATGCGAGATCCCACAACTCGCCGAGTGCCGGCTTCGTGTCGTTGCTGCTGATCAACCCCTGCCCTGCAATCAACATCAGCGCTTTAACGCGGGTCTTCGCCGCGTCAATCACGAATCTCCGAAAGCCATCGAAGATCAACCCGCCCGCCGTGCCGAAATCCAGAACCGTCGTGACTCCGCGAGCCAAGCAGGTCTCATCAGTATCGACGCCGAAGTTGCTAACTCCGGGAAAGACGTGGACATGAAAGTCGATCAATCCTGGCACGACCAACAGGCCGTTGCAGTCGAGCGTCTGTTGCGCGGCAACCGGCGTGGCTGGGTCAAGAATCGCCGCCACTCGACCACCTTGCAGGGCAACATTTCGCTGAGCATTCAATCCAACCGCCGGATCAATCACAGTTCCGTTGGTCAGCACGTAGTCGTACATCGCAAATCCTTCCCATCAGAAGCGACACTCGGTGTGCTCCCAATGTAGTCCGTCCTCGCTGCGAGCGAAAACGAGGCAGGGGCAACTCAACTGAGGCGTGATCATGTTCTAATTCGTCTTACTGATCCTACGGCAAGACGTCGGTGAACTGGGCAAGCATCTGCACAAGGAGCAGGTGGAGCAAATGGATGTCGAGAAGACGCCTGAGCAAATGTTGGACTTCCGCAAGAAGAAGTCTTGAGTTCCCTAGAAGTGGTTTCAAAACCAGCACGATGCACCGCCTGCCGCCGCTTCCGATTTCAGTCGCTCGATCAGCATTCGGCGACTCCCACGATCACTCGGAACCGTCTTCGTCCGAACTGTTCCCTCACGGCCAAGACAGCTCTTCAACACCTTCGTCCGGTCATGCGAATCGCAACCAACCATTAACACGTCTGACCTCAAAGTCGCTCCTTGTGGGGGAAAGAGGAATTGGGTTTGAACTCTCCATTCCAGGTTCGCCTTCAAGGAGCCTTTTCTCAATCGTCCCACATAATGGCTGGCGCGTCGGGCTAGCTGCCTCTGATGGACAACCCCGGATGTTGTCGCGAAACGTCTTGTGGCAATCTTCCGATCAGGGCTAGATTCCGCCGCCCTTCAGGGAGGAAGGGGGCAGTGCAAGACTACAACGTCAAACCGATGGGCCGAACCTGTGCGGAGACCGGGCAAGAACTTGCCGCGGGGAGCCTGTGTCATTCGGTGCTCGTTGACAAGAACGGCGAACTCCTGCGGTTCGATTACTCGGAGGAAGGCTGGGGGCAGCCGCCGCATGGGACGATCGCTCACTGGCGATGTGAGGTTCCTGAACCGGTCACCGCCGCGAAGAAAACGCTCGACACGCAGGATCTCATGCGGCAGTTTGAGCAACTCAGTGAAGAGGCCAGCCCGGCTCACGACAAGTTTCGATATGTGCTGGCGTTGTTGCTGATTCGGCGACGGCGACTGAAGTTGGAAGGAACGAAGATCATCGACGATCAAGAGTTTTTCGAAGTCAGCGGAACGCGCGGCGAAGGAACATTCCTGGTTCGCAGCCAGCAGTTAGACCAGTCGGAAGAGCAAGAACTGCAAGCGGCCCTCTTCGGTGAACGCCTCGAGCCGAATGTGGCGACCTGACCTGACCCACGAGATGCCTCAAGGATGAGAGCTTCCACGTGACAAAACCTGATCTACCAAAGTTTTTCGCCAAAGAGCACAGGCACTCCGGTGTCCTGTTGCGTGGCTTGTACCTGATCGCGACCACGGCGAGTCTGTGGGGATCGGGCGGTTGCTCGACCGTGCGACATTGGATGGCCTATAGCCGGCATGCGGCTCCGGAGCCATGCGTGCTCGCCCCCGACGCGACGGCGGAAGAGATCGTCAACACGCTCAACGACAACGTCACGAAGTTGTATGCCTGGAAGTCGAACGATGTGAAAATCACTGCTCGGCAAGGGGGCGTACCAATCATGCTGTCCGCCGTGATGGCAGTCGAAAGCCCGCGCAAGCTGCGATTGATTGTGAGATCATTTGCCTCGGATGAAGTTGATCTGGGCTCAAACCCAGAGCGTTTCTGGTTCTGGATGCGGCGTGGTGATCCCCACGGCATCTTGACCGCTTCGTATGACGACGTCGCCGACGGCCGGCCGATGGGGCCGATCCCCTTTCAGCCCGATTGGCTGATCGAAACTCTGGGAGTTGTCCCGTTCTCCGCCGCCGAATTCGAAATGCATGAGCAGCCTGGGAGTCAGCCTCGGCAGGTGCTGTTCGTCGCAGACCAAGTCACGCCGCAAGGCAAGCGCGTGCAGCGGACGATGCTGGTTGATGCCTGCCAAGGGGTTGTCCTGGAGCACTCGTTAAGGGAGCCCTCCGGCCGTTTGATCGCTCGTGCGAAGCTCGACAACTACCAGCGTGAGCCAAGCGGCGTCCGTATGCCGCATCGCGTGGACCTGCATTGGCCCGATTCCGGAGTCGACCTGACGATGCGGATGGGACATATCGAGGTCAATCCATCCGCGATCTCGGAACAGACTTGGGCGATGCCGTCGTACCCGGATGCTCCGGTGATCGACCTCACGCGTTTCCGTCAGTAGCGCGTGCCGCCCCGCTCGCCAAGCTATTCGACGTGTCTCGTTCTCTGAACATCTCGCCGCAACATTTCGCTTGCGCCGGTTGACGTGCCGATGGCCAGCGATCGCCCACGCTTCGATTTCCCGAGTCTTTTGAGTGCGAAATCTTCACGATCTCGCGTTACGCCGGTTCGCGGAAACAGTTTGATTGGCTCAATCGGCGTAACCGACACCATCGGCAGCGCTTGTTCGAGGTCTACGTGTCAGGGGAATGCGGTTTGCCACATCCGCTGGTCATCAACACTTAAAGGGGCGAGCCCCGTGTCCCTTTGGGTGTGCGGTCCGATGGTTCGGACGCCCTCAAGGATTTCAAGATGCCCTCCTCCTCCATGACCGGCTCTTTGGAGCGTGTCGCTTTGCGCGAACCGCGTCCTCGTGCAGCCTCGCGCGCCGATCGCTTTCTGCCGTTCAGCGCTCCGGACTTGGATGAGTCGGAACTTGCCGAATTGACCGAGACGCTACGTGCCGGCTGGCTGTCCGCCGGTCCGAAGACACGACAGTTCGAGCAAGAGTTCGGGAAGTTCGTGGGGGTGAAGCACGCCATCGCGGTCAACAATGGCACGACCGCGTTTCGGTTGGCACTGCAAGCACTCAGTCTCAAGCCGGGCGATGAAGTCATCATGAGCCCGTTCGCACCCGTCGCCGCCTCCGAATTGGTGCGGGCGATGGCAGCCGTTCCGATCGTCGTCGATGTCACCGAGCGTGGCCTGCATCTCAGCCCGGAGTTGCTGCCGCAGGCCATCACCGAGCACACACGAGCCGTCATGATTTCGCACGTCGCGGGCTTGCCGGCCGAAATGGATGAATTACTGAGAATTGCTCGGCAACACGGATTGCTCGTGATCGAAGATGCCGGACAAGCTTTGCCGGCGACGTACCGGCATCACCAAGTCGGTGGCCTGGGCGACGTGACCTGTTTCACATTCTTTGCTCAGAAAGCATTGTCGTTGGGTGAGGGAGGCTTCATCTGCACCAACAGCGCGAGCATTGCGGATCGCTGTCGAATGCTCGTGATGAGTCCGTGGGATTTGTTGCCACCTGCACTGGAGGACGATCCAGGTTTTGCAACCTCAGATACGGTCGCGATCGGGCCTTCAAAGAGGTCTACGAATGAGCTGACCAGCCCGAGCTCCGCTAATGGTCGGGCTCGGCGTGTGAAAGAGGGATCTAAGTCCGCGGCGTTTGATGACGCTCAGATGCTGGCCTTGTCGTCCGACGGCTATCAAGCGTCGATGTGCGATCTGTCTGCCTCAGTGGGACTCGCTCAGCTCCGCAAGGCGACAAAGATGTGGCAACGTCGGCGCGAGATCGCGGTCACCTACAATGTCTCGTTCAGCCGCATGGTCGAACTGCAATGCCCCGCCGATCGCGCCGACTCGCAGCATGCGTGGCATCTGTATTTGCTGCGGCTGAACCTGCAACGGTTACGTTGTTCGCGTAATCAATTCTTGGCCGAACTGCGTGCTCGCGGCATTGGTGCGACCGTCATGCCTCCGCCGCTGCATTTGCAACCGGCGTATGAGTTGCTGGGGTATCAACCGGAAAGCTGTCCGATCGCGACTCAGGAATACGCTCGCGAGATCTCTCTGCCGATCTACAGCCGCATGAGCGACGACGACACGCAGCGCGTCATTGACGCGGTCGAGGGCATCGTCAAACGCTTCCGTGCGATCCCGAATCTCCCGCGCTGAGCACGCCGCAGCGGTTGAGGTTGCAAGGGTTACTCCGGCATGTGGCTGTTGGTCACGCTGCGAATGCTGACATTTTCGCTGACGTCGCAAGGCACTGACTGTCGTGGCATGTGTGACCCACGATAAACTCCGGTTCCCCGATTTGAGCCCTGCCCTGCCCTCCCGGTGTTTGCCTTCCTGTCAGTTTGGAATCCGGACATGCAAGTTTCTTGGACGCGATTCTCCGCCCTGCTCGTCTGCTTGGCGACGATGTTGTTCTGGTCAAGCACCGTGTCCGCTCAGATGGGGCCGGTGAAAGTCACCGTGGCCGAGATCATCGAACGCGACCTCGCATCTGGCAGAGCATTTGTTGGCACTGTGGAGGCTCGGCGGCACAGTTCCGTCGGCAGCGCGGTCTCCGGGCGAGTCGAACAGTTTCTCGTCAACGAAGGGGAGGCGGTCACCAAGGATCAGCCGTTGGCGAAGCTGAAGACTCGCAACATCGAAATTCAGATTGCCGCCGCGAAGGCCGAGTTTCAATTGCGTCAACACGAATTGGATGAGCTCAACAACGGTGCAAGAAAAGAAGAGCTGCTCGAGTCTGAAGCGCGGATGAAAGCCGCCGACGCCGCGAAGAGGTTGGCCGCCGCGAAACTTCTGCGAGTCCAGGGCCTGATTGAGCGAAGCGCCGCCACGCGCGAAGAGATCGAAGACGTCAGTGGCGTCTCGGAGACCGCGACCGCGATGCATCTCGCCGCGAAGGCCGCTCATGATTTGGTCATCGCCGGGCCTCGGAAGGAGAAGATCGCTCAGGCCCAAGCACGAGCGGATGCGGCGAAGGAAGAGATCAATCGGCTTGAAGACATCTTGGACAAGCACACGATCAAGTCTCCGTTCGACGGTTACGTTGTGGCCGAGCACACCGAAGAAGGCCAATGGATCGAATCAGGGCGACTGGTCGCCGAGATCGTCGAAGTGAATCCCATCGAAGTCCGCGTCGCCGTTCAGGAGTCTTACGTCCCTCGGCTGTCGCTCAAGATGCCGGCGAAAGTCGACATCGAAGCGATTCCCGGCCAGACGTTCGACGGCACCGTGACAGCCATCGTCCCCAAAGCAGACGAGAAGTCACGGACGTTTCCGGTCCGAGTCACCTTGAAGAATCCACAGCAAGCGGACGGAACGCCGCTGCTCAAGCCGGGCATGTTCGCCAAGGTCGAGTTGCTGGTCGATCAGAAGAGTCATGTGTTGCTCGTGCCGAAAGACTCGTTGGTCCTCGGCGGTCCGAAGCCGGTGATTTACGTGGTCGCTTTCGATGATAAGACCAAGGTAAAAACGGTCAGGCCGGTGCCGGTGCAAATCGGGATTTCGTTGAATTCTTGGATCGAAGTCACCGGCGATCTCAAAGCCGGACAAGAAGTAGTCGTCGAAGGCAACGAGCGGCTCCGCGCCGGCGCGGAAGTAAAGACGGAAGCAGCGAAGATTAGGCAACCCAATCCCACGGTCTCCAAAGCTCGCGCGACCAAACCAGTGGCGAGTTCTTCTGACGCACCATCTGCCACCCGCCCCGCGGAGTGACCTCCCCTGTAGCCACGCTCGCCAAGAGCGTGGGTTTTGCGTGAATTTCCCACGCTCTTGGCGAGCGTGGCTATCTGACCTCCTCCACGGCACCCGCCACATGAATTCGATCGAGTGGTTTGTTCGTAATCCGGTGAAGGTATCCGTCGGCGTGATCTTGATCGCGCTGTTCGGCACGATCGCGCTTTACAAGATGCCGATGCAGCTCACGCCGGAGGTGGAAGTCCCGACGATCACAATCACGACCATGTGGCCGGGAGCCAGTCCGGAAGAGATCGAAAGCGAGGTCATCCAACCGCAGGAGGAACAACTGCAAAGCGTTGAAGGCTTGCAGAAGATGTCCTCGGAAAGCATGGACTCACGCGGGCAGATCACGCTGGAGTTTGCCGTCGGCACGCCGACGAGCGATGCGTTGCTCAACGTCAACACGAGACTGCAACAAGTACGCGAGTATCCGGTCAGTGCGGATGAGCCGGTCGTCGCGACGTCGAACATTGCCGACCGTTTTATTGCTTGGTTCATTCTCACGCCGCAGAAGCCGTCGGAGGCAAAGCTCGACGAGGCGATCGCCAAGCATCCCGACTTGAAGTCGCAGCTCGAACGAGTGAAGCGTGCTCACAACCCCGGCCTCGCGATCTTCCGCATGAGAGAGCTGGCGGAAGAGCATCCCGAACTCCGAGATCTGCTGCCGCCGGATATCGACGTCACCAAGCTGCGGCGGTTCTGTCGTGACGCCATCGAAACGCGGCTCGAACGGGTGGACGGCGTGTCGAACGCCAACGTCATGGGGGGACGCGAAGAGGAATTGCAGGTCGTCGTCGATCCGCATTTGCTCGCCGCACGACAGCTCACGATTGGCGATGTCCGCGAAGCGCTCCGCAAGCAGAACAAGGACACTTCCGGCGGCGACTTCTGGGAAGGGAAACGTCGATACGTCGTGCGAACGCTCGGCCAATTCAAGACCGAGGACCAAGTCCGCAACGTCATTCTTGCCAGCCGCGACGGAAATCCGGTTTACGTGCGCGACGTCGGCGAGGTTCGGCTCGGCTTCAAGAAGCCGGACGGACTCGTGCATCGCTACGGCACGTCGGTCATCGCGATCAATGCGCAGCGCGAGACTGGTAGCAACGTCCTGGAAGTCATGAAGGGGCTGCGTCAGACCGTCGCGAAGCTGAATGAAACAGTGCTCATGCAGCGCGGTCTCGAACTGACGCAGGTCTACGACGAGACCGAATACATCGACTCGGCCGTCAAGGTCGTCAGCGACGACGTATTTCAAGGAGCCATGCTGACGCTGATTGTGTTGCTGCTCTTTCTGCGCAGTCTGCGATCGTCGCTCGTCGTGTTGCTGGCGATCGCGACCAGCGTCATCGGCATGTTTCTGATGCTCGGCATTCTAGGACGCACGCTCAACGTGCTTTCGCTGGCGGGCATTTCGTTCGCCGTCGGTATGTTGGTCGATAACTTCATCGTCGTGATGGAGAGCATCTTCCGGCATCACCGCGAAGGCGAATGCGTTTTGACGGCGACGGTTAAAGGGACCAAAGAAGTTTGGGGCGCGATCGTCGCCTCGACGCTGACCAATCTTGCCGTGTTCGTGCCGGTGCTGTTCGTGCAGGATCAAGTCGGCCAGTTGTTCCGCGATCTGGCGTTGGCGGTCAGTTGTTCGCTGGCGCTGTCGTTGCTCGTGGCCTTGGTGTTGATTCCGACGGCCGCAAGTCGGTTGCTCTCAACGAACACAGATCCCACCGGGCTTGCCCCGGTGGCTCGCGGGCCTTTGCACTACTTGGGTTCAAGTCTGTTGGCCTTCTTTGGCGTAGTGCAAAAGCCCGCGAGCCACCCCCGCAAGAGGGGTGGGGTTTCGGCGATGCTGGCCCCGCTCGATCTGTTTGGCAGTTGGTTCGTCGGCGGAGTTGTCTGGCTGAATGCGTGGCTGTTGAAGAGCATCCCCGCGCGGTTGCTCGCGATGGTGGTTTTCCTCGGAGTGCCGACCTACGTCAGCTATCTCCTGATGCCCAAGGTCGAATACCTGCCGAACGGAAACCGCAATTTGGTTCTCGGCATTCTCGTGCCGCCGCCGGGGTACAACCTGGAACACATGGAAACGATGGGGCATCGCATCGAGTTAGCTGCCAAAAAGTATTGGGACATCGACCTCGACGATCCGGCGAACAAAGACTTACCGCACCCGATGATCTCCGACTTCTTTTATGTTGTCCGAGGCCGGCAGTTGTTCATGGGAGTGCGCGCCGTCGATCCGCTGCAAGGACATCGGCTCGTCAAGCTGGTGCAAGAGGTCGTCACCGGCATTCCGGGAACGCTGGGGATCGTCAAACAGTCGAGTCTGTTTGAGCGAGGCCTGACCTCCGGCCGCTCAATTGATATCGAACTCACCGGCCCTGACATCCAGCGACTGGTCACGATCGGCGGCCGAGTCATGGGGCAAGTCAATCAGATCATTCCCAATGCTCAGGCCCTGCCCTTGCCGAGCCTCGATCTGAGCAGCCCGGAAGTTCATGCCAAACCGCGCTGGGAACAATCGGCGGAACTCGGCCTTTCGGCCGATGAGATTGGCTATGCGATTGATGCTCTCGTGGATGGTGCCTACGCGACGGACTACTTCGTCGGCGGCGACAAAATCGACCTGTCGATCGTCGGCCGCGAAGATCTCGCGCAACGGACGCAAGATTTGGAGAGCCTGCCGATCGCGACACGCACCGGCCGTGTAGTTTCGCTGGGAGCCGTCGCCGATCTCTCCTTGCAGAGCGGCCCCGAACAGATCAATCGCCGTGAGCGACAGCGGGCCATCACGATCCAAGTCAGCCCGCCGCCGGAAGTGGCTCTCGAAGACGCGATGCAGAAGATCCAATCCGAGATCATCGCTCCGCTGGAAAGCGACCCGGAGTTTCGGCGCGGAGGGTTCCAAGTCGGACTGTCAGGAACCGCCGATAAATTGCGGACGACCTGGCTGGCAATCCGCTGGAACCTGCTGTTGGCGATTCTCATCACCTACCTCGTGATGGCCGCGCTGTTCGAGTCGTGGCTGTACCCGTTCATCGTCATGCTCAGCGTGCCGCTGGGAGCGGTCGGTGGCTTCATCGGCCTCGCGCTGTTGAACATCCTCTTGGCACCATCGGGCCATACGCAACCGCTCGACATGCTGACGATGGTCGGCTTCATCATTCTGGTCGGCACGGTCGTCAATAACCCGATCCTGATTGTCGAGCAAGCGCTCGTCCACATCCGCGAAGACGGCTTCACTCCGCACGCCGCGATCCTCGAAAGTGTTCGCACCCGCATCCGTCCGATCTTCATGACCGCCTTCATCGGCCTGTTCGGGTTGTTGCCGTTGGTGATCTCTCCGGGTGCTGGCAGTGAACTCTATCGCGGCCTCGGCAGCGTGACGCTTGGCGGCCTCGTGGCTTCCACTGTCTTCACGTTGTTCCTCGTGCCGGTCTCGTTCAGCCTGGCGTTGGATGGCAAAGCCGCACTGCTGCGTCTCTTCCAAACGCGACCCAGCGAAATCGCTCAACTATCACCCGGCAATGCGATGCCCGCGACCAACTCAGTTCGCGCAGAGGAGTCGGGATTGGTTGCCGGGACGCTTCAACAAGAACCCGCTTCGTGATGCTGCCGCTCGGCAGATCGACCGATTGACTCATGCCACTCTGTGAGCGGCACGGCGCTAGCCGCCGGTATTTCGCCTGAGAAATCGATACCCACATCACCGGTGGCTAGCGCCATTCCGCTCAAAAGCCAAGGGACTTACGCGGCCCCACTCGCCAGCTCGCGAATTCAGGAATTGAGAGACTGATGGATGGCTTTTGCGCAATGAGCTCATATGTCGTGACTATCGGGTTCTCTTCGCGAACTTCGCGGCCTTCTGTTCAAAGAGGTTTTCCGATCTTTGAACAGAAGGCCGCAAAGATCGCGAAGGGGATCAGTTCCTGCGAAGCCCGTCACAAACTCGGTGGTGCTTCAATGGAGTGATTGTCTGGAATCCACAACCAGGCATCCTCCCGCTACAGTCCCCCCCTTTCCAATCAATCCTGGCGAGGGTTTTTGTCTGATGGCCGTGTTGTTGCAGATTCAGAAGGCGTGCAAAAGTTATGGCGAGCAAGTGCTGTTGGATGGAGCGGAAGCCACGCTCTCCGACGACGTGAAGGTCGGCTTCATCGGACGTAATGGAGCGGGAAAGAGCACGCTGCTCCGTGTTTTGCTGGGCGAAGAGGAACTCGACAGCGGCGAAGTGTCGAGGCATCCCAACCTGCAAATCGGCTACCTGCGGCAGCACGATCCATTTCTGCCCGGAGAGTCTGCTCACGACTTTCTGATCCGTGACAGCGGACAGCCCGAATGGAAGTGCGGTGAAGTCGCCGGCCAATTCGAACTGAAGGGGGACTATCTCGAAGGCCCCGTTGCGCGCTTGTCGGGTGGCTGGCAGACGCGCGTCAAACTGGCCGCCCTGTTGTTGCACGAACCGAACCTGCTGCTGCTCGATGAGCCGACCAACTTCCTCGACCTGCGTACGCAAATCCTGCTCGAACATTTCCTGCGAAACTTCAAGCAAGCCTGCCTGATCGTCTCGCACGATCGAGCGTTTCTCGGAGCGACCTGCGACCACACGCTCGATCTGTCGCGCGGCAAGCTGACGATGTATTCCGGCAAGATCGACGCCTTTATGACCTATCAGAAAGAGCAGAACGAGCACCTGCTCCGATCCAATGCCGCGATCCAAGCCAAACGACGCGATCTGGAAGTCTTCATCGCCAAAAACAAAGCACGCGCCAGCACTGCGACACAGGCGAGGTCCAAGTCCAAGCAACTCGAACGACTGGAGCTCGCCGACATCGCCAGCGACGAACCGACCGCCTACATCCTCGCGCCAGTTGTCGAACCACGCCAAGGCGCGGTCGTGCGGTGCAAGGACCTGACGATCGGATATCCCGAACGCCAGGTCGCCAGCGGCATCGATGTGGAAATCGACCACGGCTCGCGAGCCGTCATCGTCGGCGACAACGGCCAAGGAAAGACGACGTTTCTGCGAACGGTGGTTGATTCGCTGAAACCGCTCGCCGGCGAGGTGCGCTGGGGCTTCGGATGTCAGGTCGGCGTCTATGCCCAGCACGTCTACACCAGTCTGCCAGAGAAGAGCACGGTGCTGGAGTACCTCCAATACAACGCCGTGTTCGGCACCACGACGCAGAAGATCCTGAACGTCGCCGGAGCCATGCTGTTCCGAGGCGATGCCGTCCACAAGCGTGTCACGGTGCTCTCCGGAGGCGAACGCGCAAGACTCTGTCTCGCCGGTCTATTGCTGTCGCAATACAACGTGTTGGTGCTCGACGAACCGGGCAACCATCTCGACGTCGATACGGTCGAAGCACTCGCTCAAGCGCTGATCGACTACAAAGGCACGGTCATCTTCACGACGCACGACCGGCACTTCATGAAGCGTGTCGCCACCTGCGTCATCGAAGTCCGCGACGGCCATGTGACCAACTACGGCGGCGGCTACGACGCCTATCTCTACTCCGTCAACAAAGAGATCGAAGAGGGCGAACGCGAACTCGCCACTCGACTCAGCAAAGCCCCGTCCACCGTTCGCAATCAGGCCGCCGCACGCGCACCTCGCCGCGACGATCGCGTGGTCCGCAAAGAGGTCGCGACGATCGAGAAGACGATCGCCCGTCTCGACGACCAAAAGAAAGCGGCCAGCAGCCGACTCATGGAAACTTGCGACGCCGCCGAGTCCCTGCGTTTACATAACGAAGTGACCGCGCTGACCTCGCAACTCGCAGAATCCGAAGAACGCTGGTGCCAGTTGCAGGCCGAGTTGGAAGAGGCTGCGTGACGCGCTCGTAGTGACCCGATTCATCGGGTCCATTTCGCGTGTCCCGCTCGCCGGTCTCATTTCACGCTGCGCGGTGTTTAGAATTCGCACGTCGCCGACCAGTCCACATCACACGCCCAATTGCAGGAGGTCCGCTCATGTCCGCCATCGACCGCCGTGACTTTTTGAAAGACTTGGGAGGCAGCGTCATTACCGGAGCCGCCGCGTGGCAGGCGCTGCAAGCGATCGTCCCCGCACGAGCCGAAGACGCGCAGGTCACTCCTAGGATTGTGCAGTTCCGGCCAGAGATGGAAGAGGTCGTTCGCTGGATCGAGAATTCGCCACGCGAACGAATCATTGAAGAGGCGGTCGATCGGCTGAAGAAAGGCTTGCCGTATCGGCAATTGGTCGGCGGGTTGTTCCTCGCCGGCATCCGCAACATCAAGCCGCGACCGGTCGGCTTCAAGTTTCACGCGGTGATGGCAATCAACGCCGCGCATCAACTCTCGCTCGATGCGCCGCAAGCCGATCGGTTGCTGCCGTTCTTTTGGGCGATCGACACCTTTAAGAGTTCGCAAGCTCAAGATGTGAAGGAAGGAGATTGGACGCTCGCGCCAGTAAAGGAATCGGCGATCCCGTCGCCATCACAAGCAAGACAACGATTTGTCGACGCGATGGAGAAGTGGGACGACGAAGCCGCCGACATTGCTGTTGCCGGCTTGTGCCGCTCGGCCGGAGCCGCCGAGGTGATAGAACTGCTCTGGACCTATGGCATTCGTGACCAGCAGAACATCGGCCACAAAGCGATCTTCACCGCGCACTCGTTTCGCACAATGGAGTTGATCGGCTGGGAACATGCCGAACCGGTGCTGCGTTCGCTGGTCTTCGGCCTGCTCAACGGCGGCAAGAGCGATTCCGCAGCGCCGTTTGATCACAACAAATCCCTGATCGGCCAAGTCCGCCCCGATTGGGCCGCCGGTAAGCTCGATCCCGGCGCGACAACCGCTCTGCTGCAAACGCTTCGACACGCCAACACGAAAGACGCGGCCGCAGCAGTTGTCGAACAACTCAACAAAGGGGTCTCCGCGAATTCGCTCTGGGATGCGATTCTGCTTGCCGGCAGCGAGTTGCTGATGCGTAAGGCGGCCATCGTCACTCTGCATGCGACGACAGCCTGCAATTCGCTTTTCTACACGTTTCGACAAAGCGGCCACGATGCGACGCGATTGCTTTCGCTGCTGCAAGCTGCCTCCTGGGTCACGATGTTCCGCGACGGAGCACGCTCGCGAGACGGCCTGCCCGACAAACCGCACATCGACGAATTCGCACCAGCCGACGCCGCGCCAAACGATGTCACCGCGATCTTCGATGGTATCAAACAGAATCGCACAACCGCCGCCGCTCAAGCGCTGGCTTATGCGCGTGCGGGAGGCAACGCGACGACATTCTTCGATGCCGCTCGCCATTTGATCCTGACGAAAGGAACCGACGCACACGATTTCAAGTTTGGCTCTTCAGCCCTGGAAGACTTTACGCATGCAAGCCCCAACGTCCGCCCGCAACTGCTCGCCGCCAGCCTCTTCTACCTCAAAGGGAGCCACGATAGCGATTCGCCATTGCTACAACGCGTCCGCGGCGCGTTGGCCTCGCTGTAGTTGTCGTTGAAGGGTTGGTCGAGTCATCCGATTGGGACGTTTGCGATGAAACCCAAGCCAAGCATGATTGCCACTCTATTCGCGATCGCGGCAATGTCGTCGCCAATAGCGACCGGTGCGGAAACAGTCGTTCGACCCCGATTGATCGTGCTGACCGACATCGGTGGTGGCGATCCGGACGACCAACAATCGCTGATCCGGCTCATGCTGCACAGCAACGAATTCGACATTGAAGCCCTAATCGCGTCAGCCCCACGCTTGACGAACTCAAAGAGACAGGGACTAAACCGCAACTCATCCGCGAGATCGTGGATGCCTATGGGCAGGTGCGCAACAACCTCGTTCGACATTCCGAGGGCTTCCCGGAAACCGCGAAGCTGCGTGACGCCATCAAGTCGGGCAACCCGAAGCGCGGATGCGACGTCATCGGCGAAGAACACGACACGGAAGGCTCACGCTGGATTGTCTCGTGTGCCGATCGAGCAGACTCGCGTCCATTGAACATCGCGATTTGGGGCGGACAGACCGATTTGGCTCAGGCGTTGTGGCGCGTGCGTCATGATCGCGGAGAGAGGGGCCTCAACACCTTCGCCACCAAATTGCGCGTTTACGACACCGGCGATCAGGACCGCATCGCCGATTGGATGCTGTCCGAATTCCCCGGTCTGTTCTATATCCTGGCACGCCCCCCTGCTGTCCGCGATCGGCGCGAGGCGACCTATCGCGGCCTATACCTCGGCGGAGATGAATCGCTCGTATCGCGCGACTGGATGGAATCCAACATTCGTCGCGATCACGGTCCACTCGGCGCGATGTATCCGCCTCGCACCTGGACGGCTCCGAACCCTCACAGCGCGATCAAGGAAGGAGACACGCCGTCATGGTTCTTCTTCCTGCCGTTCGGCGTAAGCGACCCCGATCATCCCGAATGGGGAGGCTGGGGCGGACGCTTTGAGCCGGAACGCGATCGACTCTTTCGTGACGCCACGGATGAAGTCGGCGGAACGAGGAATGCTCGAACCACGGTGTCGCGCTGGCGACCGGCGTTTCAAAACGAATTCGCCGCGCGGATGGACTGGTGCGTTAAGTCGCCAAACGCCGCCAATCATCCACCGCGTCCAATACTCAACGGAAAACCGGACCGTGACACGCTGCTCCTCAACGCGAAGCCGAGCAACGTCGTCGAATTGTCCTCAACCGGATCGACCGATCCCGATGGAGACTCGCTGCAATCGCACTGGTGGTTGTATCCCGAAACGTCTTCATATCGCGGCCGAGTGGACATTGCCGATGCCAACACCCAACAAGCGCGAGTGACCATTCCCGCCGACGCCGCCAAACAAACGCTGCACTTCATTCTCGAAGTTGAAGACGGCGGCGTGCCACCACTGACTCGCTATCGCCGTGCGGTCATTCGCGTTGAGCCTTGATTGCCGCGACCCACTGCCTCACTACCAACTCGAAGCCGAACACAATTAGCACATCCGACCGCAAGTGAAACCAATGGCTTCGTGATATCGGTTTTCTTTGATGTGTGAATTGACGCTTCTCCGATGACTGAGTTACTTTCGGCTACCACTTCGCGAATGCGAAATCCCGCCCCCTCCAATACGTTGAGATTTCGGGGAACACCGCCCCGCTGATTCACGGTCCTTGATCGAGGAGAAACCATGCTGAATCTTTGGGGCAATCCCACCACAAAAAACAGTAACGGGACCAGCCGGCGGGCATTTCTGAAAGTTGGATCGCTCGGTCTCACCGGGATCGGGCTTCCGAGTCTGCTGCGACAACGAGCCGAAGCGGCTGACAAAGGCCAGTCGGTGAAGGACACGTCGGTCGTGTGGATCTGGCTTGGTGGCGGCGCTACGCATATCGAGACGTTTGATCCAAAAATGGATGCGCCGTCGGAGTTTCGCAGCGTGGTTGGTTCGGTCTCCACGAACGTCCCCGGTATTGAGATCGGCGGACTCCTGCCGATCTTCGCTCAGATGGCGGACCGCATGGCCTTTGTGCGGTCGTTTGCTCACGGCAACTCCGGTCACGGCGGCGGCACGCACTACGTCATGACCGGTACGGATCACCCGGCCGCAGACGCCGGAGCCGGACCGATCAAGCCGTCGTTCGGAGCGATCGCCTCGCGTTTGCGCGGCACGAACAATCCAGAAAGTGGTGTGCCGACCTTTGTTCGCTTGTCAGGCTTGTACGCCGATGGGCCAAGCTGGCTCGGCGCGGCCTACGCTCCATTCGATGTCGGGGGTGAAGCTCGCAGGAATATGAACATCAACGTGGACTTGAACCGGCTCGGAGACCGCCGCTCATTGCTCTCGCAAGTAGATCGCCTCGACCGACAAGTCGATCGCAATGGCTTGCTCGACGGGCAGGATAAGTTCGGAGGCCAAGCGTTCCGACTGATTCTTAGCCGAGCCAAAGAAGCATTCGACCTCACCCGCGAAGACCCGCGGCTGCGTGACAAATACAACGGGGCGGGCACGAGTCTAGGGGATCAATTGCTGCTCGCGCGGCGGTTGTGCGAAGCGGGTTGCGGGTTCGTCACTTTGAATTACGCGAACTCGTACCAAGGTTGGGACATGCACGAGAAGATCGAACCGCAACTCAAGACCGCCTGCCCGCCACTCGATCACGCCGTTGCCACTTTTCTGGAGGACGTGGCTCAACGTGGTCTGTCAGAGAAAATCCTGCTGGTCATCACGGGCGAATTCGGTCGCACACCGCGCATCAATCCGGTCGCCGGCCGAGACCACTGGGGGCCACTCTGCACACTGGCGTTGGCCGGTGGCGGTTTGAAGATGGGGCAAGTCGTCGGCGAATCCTCATCGAAGGCCGAAGTCCCCAAGTCCGAGCCGATTTATCCCAAGCACCTGATGGCCACGATTTTTCATGTGCTGGGAATCGACCCGCACACGCAATACATCGATCAATCGGGCCGCCCGCAGTTCCTGCTGCCAGACGGTGCCTCGCCGATTCGCGAACTCGTTTAGAGAGTGTCTTGCTGGTGAGTCCCATCAAGGACTATTTGCGGTTCGCTTTCGTCGCTCGATCCATCTCGAGGTATTTCTTCACGAATGCCTCGACCTTGATCGGGTGTTCCAACGTGATCTTGGCTTGCTCGAACTTCACCCGCGTGCTGCGGCTGCGCTGCCATTCTTCGGCTGTGAGTTGGTCGTCGTTGTTGCGATCCAAATTGCGAAAATTCGCGCGGGCGGTTTCTTCTGGTGTCTGGGAACTGGAGTAAGCGCCGAAACTAGGGCTCGGCAGCGGCGGACCGATCTTCTCGTTGTCATTGGGCGCGTTGAACCCGGCCACCGATGGGCGCGTCAAAACCGGCAGTGAACAGTTGATGGAGTCATTGCGGTTTCGGGGCGAGTGAGGGGCATTTTTCGTTGGTCGTGTTGAGGTCGCAAGGGCTGCGCGAGCCG
>SXKJ01000153.1 GCA_005778115.1 Planctomyces sp.
CTGCGGCGGCGGCACCGTAATGAGTGAGACGTCCGTGTCTGGATTGATGCCGCCGGCTGCGAGGTAGTACCTCATCCACATCGCATGCGTGCCGGGCGGAAACGTCATCGCGAAGGTCAGCGGTGTCCCTTTCGCCTTGGCCTCGTCGACGAACGGTTTCAGAGCTTTCGGATCGTTAGAGACTTTCCCTTTGAAACTGGCCTTGAGCGTGATGGCTTGTCCGTTTCGATTGAGCAGCCAGGGGACGACCATCGGCTTCTTGGGGGAACCGAGCAGCCCCATCGTCGAGGCGATCGGCATCCCCAGGAGCATGTGCGTCGCGTGCAGATCGCCATTGGAAAGCGAATCGCGAATCGCGGCCCAACTGGCTCCCTTCGAGACAGTCGAGTTGATGCCGTACTTCTTGAAGAGACCTTTCTCGTGAGCAATCACGATCGGCGAGCAATCGGTCAGTGCGATGATGCCGAACTTCAAATCGCTCACCTCCGGCGCATCCGAGGGAAACGGTCCCGACGCGGGAGCTGGCGAAGCCGGCTTGCCATCCGTGGCGGCGACTCCCTCCGATACCTTTTCCGCCCCACAGCCTGCGGCAACCAGAGCCGCGCCCAAGCCAGCCGCCGTACCGAGAAACCGACGACGTGTGAGCGATGCCACAACTCCCTGAGCACCGCTCACACGCGTCGGAGGAACAAGCTCGCCCGCAGGCGGATTTGTTGGTGATGACGAGACCGGAATCTCACGGCGCAACTTGGACATGAATTGAAACTCTTTGAGGAAGATGGACTGGCGACATCAGAAGGCACGTTGTGACACTGACAACACCTGACCGGCCACGACGTAAGCCTGAACGAGGTATTCTTTGAACGATTTCACGGCATCGGGCTGCGACCAGTCGAACGCGAACTCGTCTTCGAGAGTCTCCAGCAACAAGGTGCCGAGATCGTCACGAGTCCATCGCTCCTGGTGAGTACGCCGCATCTCCTCCACGATCCGATGGGCGAATCGCAGACGAAACTCGAACGACGCGGGCAGCGTCACAGACTCGCAATGGGTGGCAACCATGATGAAATTCTTTCGATCAGGCAGTCAGTTGGAAATAACATACCGCCACTCCGCTTGTCGGGGTGGTTCCCGCACTGTTGCACGACCTAGTGCAGACGCGCGGGAACCACTGGGACAAGCCCAAGTGGCGGGTCGTCTATTTCGGACTTGCTGCCTAAAGGACAGCATCGCAAGCGGTGTACCTGGGGTTCGCCGAGAGCCAACGTGCCATTCGTTTGCGTGGGAAGTCACGCCTCAGCGTAACACGCGATCCACAAAACACCGGGCAGACCACAGGTTGCTGTGCCAGACCTCTTGATGCGACAAAGCATGGACTGCTGAACCGCGCGGCAAAGGTCCCTTGGAGTGCTGCGGCTTGACGCAGCACTCCATTCATTTGGAATGACCGCGACGATAGCCAGAAGAATGATGCTTGTTCCGGCAACTTTCGTGGCGGCGATTACTGGACTTTGGAAGCCGTTCTTCCAACTGAATGGAGAACGGTATTACGGCACCCAGCTTCCGGGTCACACCGCACTCCAAGGGAGGCGTGGTTGACCACGTCCCTAAGGCCGCGCCACATCAGCCACTTGTTGGAAATCGTGTCGTCCGTAAACTCCGGCTGCATAATTCATCACTCCTCGTCGCGTTTTGCTCAATGACGCGGCACTCAGGAAGCACGCGTGAACGGCCAGCGTTCGTTGCCTCAGTTTGTTCTCGGACATGCTGTCGCGTTCTCGGTCTTGCTGGTCAGTTTGGTCTTCGTCGTGGATGCCATTCTGCCGCTCGGAGTCGCCAGCGCGGTGCCCTACACCTTTGCGGTGCTGCTGGCGCTGAAGGCTCGGTCACGGCGGTTTGGTGTGTGGATTGCCGTTGTCTGCTGTGTGTTGACGTTCGCGAAGATGGGGCTGTTTCCCGAACGAGGAACGACTGAGCTTTGGAAAGTCATTACCAATCGTTGCTTAGCGGTCTTCGCGGTTGGAATGGCCGCGATGTTGGGAGTGCAACGCCGCCGGGCAGACGATCAACGTCAGCAGGCGGAAGCTCAGATGCGTTTACATCTTTCCGATTTGGCTCACCTGGGACGGCTCAAGACGGTCGGACAATTGGCCACCAGCTTGGCTCACGAACTGAATCAGCCTCTGGCGGCAGTCTCGTTGCAGTCCGAGATTGCCACACAACTCGTCAACCAGGACGGTGCAGCGCCACGCGACGAACTGCTGTCTGCCCTGCGGGAGATCACCGAGCAGTCACAGCGTGCGGGAGCCATCGTGCGCAGTCTGCGCGAGCAAGTGCGAAAGCCGGAGCCGCTGCGATCGACCGTGTCCGTGAATGAAGTCGTGCGTGACGCTGTGCGGCTGATCGAACCGCAGGCCGAACGAGCCGGCGTCACGATCCGCTCGAAGTTGTCCGAAGCGTTGCCGCCGATCCTGGGAGACAGCATTCAGCTCGAGCAGGTGCTGCTCAACTTGCTGCAGAACGCCATCGAAGCCATGACGAACGCGGAGGCGGGGCCGCAGCTCGTACAGGTGGAGTCACGCTGCGAGGACGCGCAACAGATCACCGTCAGCGTCACGGACACCGGCGTGGGGTTTGCTCCCGACGAGGTCGAACGCGTGTTCGAGCGATTTCACAGCACGAAGCCTCAAGGCATGGGAATGGGTTTGGCGATCTGCCGCTCGATCGTGGAAGCTCACGGCGGGCGATTGTGGGGAGCGGCCAATCCTGATCGCGGTGCCACATTCACGTTGACCTTGCCAGTTTTTAGGAGCAGTCCACTATGACGCCTCAACCGACTGTCTTTTTAGTGGACGACGATCCGGCCATCTGCCGCGCCTTGGCCAGTGCCGGCCAGTTGCTCAACTTGCCGGTGTTGTCGTTTTCCTCGGCCGAGCAGTTCTTGCGATGTTATGACCGCTCGCAGCCCGGCTGTTTGATTCTGGACATCAAGATGCCGGGCATGAGCGGCCTGGAGTTGCAAAAACGATTGATTGATGAGGGCATTCGTTTGCCGGTCATCATGATCAGCGGTCACGCCGACGTGCGGATCGCCGTGGAAGCAATGTCGCGCGGCGCGATCACGCTGTTGGAAAAACCCTTTCAATTGGACGATTTGCTCGCGCACATTCGCAGCGCGGTCAAACGGGATGCCGAGAACCGTGCTTCACAAGCTCAACTCGATCAGGTCGAAGCACTGTGGGCACAACTCACGCCCAAGGAACACGAGGTTCTGGAACTGGTTCGCGCGGGCAAGAGCAACAAGCAGATCGCCACCGAATTGCACCTCAGCCTGCGAGCGATCGAAGACCGTCGCGCCCGTTTGATGAAGAGACTTCAGGTTCGCTCACTCGCCGAACTCTTGCAGCTTCCGCCACTGCGTCCAGGACGCGACATGGCGAATACTCTTCCGCCAGAAAGCTGATGAGTTTCTCGCGTAGCCGTTTCATCGTGATGGCTCTCCGCCATTCGTCTTCAACACGAATGGCGGAGAGCCATCGCGATGAATTGCAGGTTCGTCTCCGATCCGAAATTCACATCACCAACCTCACTCGCCAATTGAACGAGACCAACCGCCGCCTCCAACAAAGTCAATCGGCGGCCGTGCCTCAGATCCACCAAAACCACAACCTGTGTCGCGAAACGACGGCAAAGGCCGCTTCGCAATAGATGCGACACGCTCAAGACAGGCCGCTCGCAGTCGCTGACCAGCGGTCAATCTCGACGCCGGGGAATGCCGATATCATCCTTGGCAACCTCGCCGAGTCAGCCGAAGTCTGGTGCAATCAATCCAACCAATCGACGATCCCGAAACCACATTGCCGTGTGTGCCACCAATCAAAACAGCGCGGCAATCGGCTGGCCTTCTTCCATCAATCGGAAGGGGCGGCCTTCGGCGTCGATGGCGTTCAGGTCGTCGATGCCCATGGCTCGGTAGACGGTGTGGGCGATGTCTTCGGCTCCGACGGGATTGTCGGCAGGATATTCGGCAACCTTGTCCGTGGTGCCGTAGGCTTGGCCCCCTTGGATGCCTCCGCCAGCGAGCAGCACTGATTGGCACGCGGTCCAGTGATCGCGACCGGCTCCGCTGACGCCGCCGGAACGTGGGTCGCCGATCTTTGGTTTGCGACCCATCTCGCTGCTGACGAGGACCAGCGTCGTGTCGAGCAAACCGCGATCGTGCAGGTCAGCCAGCAGCGCGGCGAAGGGGCGGTCGAACTCCGGCAGCAGGTGATCGCGCAGGCAGCCAAAATTGTTGCCGTGAGTGTCCCAGCCGCCGCCGCTCTTGCAGAGCTTGCTCAGGAGATCGCTCCCTTTCCAGAAGACGGTGACGAACGGCACGCCCGCTTCGACCAATCGCCGAGCCATCAAGAGGCTGGTCGCGGTGATTGTGTTGCCGTACTGATTGCGAATCGACTCCGGCTCAGCCGAGAGATCGAACGCGGCCTTCGTCTGCGGTGCGGTCAGCAAGGAGAAGGCTTTCTCTTGCTGCTTCGAGTAACTACCGGCGGAGAGAGAATGCTCAACCAATCGGGTTGTCCCATCGAGCGACGACAGCAATTCTCGTCGCAACTGCAAACGGCCAAGCCCGATGTCACCGTGAAGCTGCAACGCCGGAGCCGTGAACGTCATCGGCTTCTCACGCGAGCCATCCACGAAGACCGGATCGAACTCCAAGCCGAGCCGCGCACCAAACTGTCCCGGCCGCGTGTATTCGGGAGCCCCTTCCTTCTGCGGCAGCGAGATCACCGAAGGGAGGAACGGATGCGGCGGCCGTTTGTACGCAACGGTCGAAGCCATCGACGGCCAATCGGTCGGGTACGGCGTGCGAGCATTCAGCAATTGCCGGAACGACGGATCTCCCGCGTGGCCGGTCAGGTTGTAGTAGTAGCCGTGATGATGGTCGCCGGTCCCTCGACCGAAGTCTCCCAGCGATCGCACGACGGCGATGTGATGCGCTTGCTTTGCCGTGAACGGCAGGTGCTCGCACAGTTCCAGGCCCGAAGCGCTCGTCGCAACGGGATTGAACTCACCGCGATACTCCAAGGGCGCATCGGGCTTCATGTCCGTGGTGTCGATATGCGAAACACCTCCGCTGAGCCAGATCATGATGCAGGACTTCGCGGGCTGCTTGCCGCGCGTCGCCGCATTCGCCTCGCGAGCCAGATTGACTCCACAAAAACCCGCACCACCTGCAACCAAGAACGCGCGGCGATCAACCGGAGTTTGATGAAGAATCCGCGGCATCATCGAACCTCTCCTTCCCCAACTCGAACGAAGGACACCGCTTTGGACCCCGCCCCCAGGCCTCACTTCGGCGTGACGATCACTCGGCTGGAGGTGATCTTCACGTCTTGCTTCGGGCGGTCGCCGGAGCCGGTCGGTACGCTGCCGATCTTGAGCACCACGTCGAGGCTCGGCTGATCGGCGGTCTTGCCGAAGACGGTGTATTGGCGGTCGAGATGCGGGACTCGGCCGAGGCAGACGAAGAACTGTGAACCGGCCGAATTCGGATCGTTCGTGCGAGCCATCGAGAGCACGCCCGCCTCGTGGAGCTTGGCGTTGAACTCTTGCTTGATCGTGTAGCCGGGGCCGCCAGTGCCAGTCCCCAGTGGGCAGCCGACTTGGATCACGAAGCCGGAGATGACTCGGTGAAAGATGATGCCGTTGTAGTAGCCAATCTTCGTCAGGCCGATCAGGTTGTTGGCGTGGCCCGGTGCGACGTCGGGATACACATCGAGCAGAATTTTCCCCATCGTCGTCTCGAACTCGACTTGGTAGGTGTTTTTCGAGTGATCGACGTCTTTGAGTGCTGCGTCAACTTCTGCTCGGCGATTGGTTCCAGAACTGGCCACGAGAGAGACCTTTCGATTGAGTGTGCTCCGTATTTCGCCACCGCTCACAACGCTGGGCGAGAAGGACGGGGATCGTAGGTACGACGTGCGCCTTCTGCCAGGAATGACATCGAGCATTGGCGATGTTGTGAATTGGTGAGCCGGAGGGCGTCAGCACCCGGACATCGTCGCCAGTCCGATCCGGGGGCTGACGCCCTCCGGCTCGCCGAGACATCACTGCGCTTCGCGCAGCAACTCCAGCCGCGAGCGCAGGCCGTCGAGTTCAAACGTCAGGCCGAAATTGGCCTTCGCAAACGGGAACAGCGCGGCCTCGAACTTCTCCGGTAGCTTCGGTTCGCCGGGGTGGCCGAAGACGGTCGATTCCATCGTGCGCCATTGCTCGTTCCAGACGTACTTGCCTCCGCCGGGGCAGACAGGCTCGGTGTTCCAGAAGCGAGCGTGTACTTCAACCGGATCGCGATCGCATAGCGGCGCTTCCATTCGTTGAGGATCGGCAGGTTGCTCCATGAGTTGGTTTGAGCGGCTTGTCGAGGGTCCGCGACTTCCGCGAACCACAGGACAATCGTCGGCAAGACGTGGTCGAATCTCACCGCGACGCTCTCGCCGAGCCAACCTGATTTCGGATCAGCGGCCGGCGGTTTGTCGGCTGGTTTCGCGGCCGCTGTCGCGTCGGCGGGTTTGGCGTCGGCGGCATGCGCGTCGCGAGCCAACTGCCGGTCGATGGCTCGCTGGATGACCCCTTCATTGGACGAGAACAGCAGGCCGTCGCCGATCGTCGAGTAATACAGCGCGGCGTTGTCGAACTCCTGAACACCAGCGGCTCCGCGTCGCGCGGCGTAAATCTTGACGTACGGGTGGTCGCGATGAATCACCGCGTCCCACTTCGTCAGCCCCGGTGCCGATTGCTGAATGAACGAACGAAGTGCCGTCAGAAACAACGCGAGCTTGAGCGGCTGACGAACTTCGATGCGAACTCCGACAGGAACTCGAAACCCGTCCTACTGGAGCTTGCGGCTCCGCTCCTCTGGCTTGAGCTTCTGCAGTTCGTCCCAGTACGGATCGCGATCGGCGTAGATGGCGATCGACTGGCCGAGCCAGCCGAGTGGATCGAGTGGCTTGTCTCCACCCAATCCAGCGACTTGCTGTCCGGCCATGATACCGGCGAGCAGCCGATTCAATTGTTGAATCGGCTCGGACTCGCGATTGAGCGCCAGCACGAAGTGAGCGACGGTGTCGTGCGGATCGCCAGACTCGGCGGTCAGTTTCACTCCGCTGGCGACTTGCAGCATCTCGCGATATTCGGTGCGCGCGATCAGCGGCATGATCGACAAATCGGCCGAGAGTCGCTTCTCTTCCGTCCCGACTCGCAGTGCGATCGGATCGAACGCGACGCTCCAGTTGCTTTGGTAGCCGTCGCGCCAGCGTTGATAAGCGTCTCGCTCGGCAATCGTGACGGAATCAAACGTCAGCTCGGAAATCGGAGTCAGGAAGTCCGATCGGCCGATCGACGGCGACAGCACTCCCTCAGACGTCAACTGCAAGTCAGCCTGCTGTGAGGTCGGCAGGTCCGACGTGATCGATCCGAGCATCAAGCCTCTTCCGGTGACGAGGAAATCCAAACTCGCTGCCTGCACCTGCGTCAGCACGGCCGCGTCGCGAGTTCGCCGTGACGACGCGATCCGCCAGCGCGGCCCGCACCAGCGGCGGATCGTCGCGTCGCTGATGAACAGCAGCGCGGACTCGGACGCATCGCCGAGTTGGTATCGCTGCCGAAAGAAGTGGTACTCCGGCAGCGATGCCAGCGTCTCGGCCTTACCGGCTCGCACCGCCCCGAACCGCTGCAACTGCGCGAGCGAATTGGTCACAACGACCGTGCGATCCATCTCGGCGATGAAGCTGCAAACTCGGCGATCCGGGGATCGCTGGCCGACGTACTTGATGCCGTCGATCGTCCCTTCAACCGGCTTCGCGTCCGGGATCTTTGCCGCATCGAGCCGAACTTTTGCCAGCAACAGCGCGGCCAGAACGCTCGGCTGTTTGGCCTCGAACAGCACGGCGACATCGGTGCCGGTCGCGAAGTACGGATCGCCGCCGGTGATCGCCACGCTCGTGACCAGTTGCGGGCCGAGCATCCGCCCCAACGTGCTCAGCGACAGTCCGAGCTGCTGCTCGTAGCGTTCGACGAGGTGCATGTCCTGAGCCGAAAACTCGGTGTGCCGCAGGATCGTCGTCCCTTGCAGCTTCGCTTCATCCGCAACCTTCAATGCCGCCACGAACGTCGGGAAGAAGACAACGTGCTGATCCGCCGGGATCGCACTCGCCAACGCATCGAGCTTCGGTTTTTCCTCCTTGAGCAGCGGCTGCCAGTTGATCTCCTTGACCGTGATCCCAGTGATCGAGTCCACCAACACGGGTTTCGCCAACTCAGCGTTTCCGCGCGGGAACAGCATCTCGCGATCAAGCTGCAGATTCTCGCTGATAGCTCGACCGCCGGAGAACAATTCATAGGTCCGATCCGTTTGGTTGAGATTCCGGTTCCCATTCCATTGCCGAGAGACCTGCCCGATGCGCGTCCCTTCCTCCTTGGACAAAGTTCCCAGTGCTTTCATCGCAATGCCGACTTGATTCCGATACCACGCCGCTCCGACGGAACTGATTTGTAATCGTCGTTCATAGTGCTCGATCTTCGCGAATTGAAAATCGCGTGCGGCCTTGGGATTTGCCGAGTCCGCCGGCAAACGAAACTTCAACGCGATCAAACCGCTCCCATCCGGCTTCGCGACAGTCAGCCGTCCGGTGATATCACGCTTGGTGGGGACTCGAATCGCCAAATGAACCGGAGTCGAAATCTCCGCCCCCGTGCGATCAAAAATGTTGCTCCAGAGATTACCCCGTTGGAGATATGCCTCTCCCTCTTCGTCGAGTTGCACTTCCGGCATCGTCTTGAGTATTCGCTGCCTGACCCGCCAGTCCTGATTCACGGCCGAATAATCGGGCAGCTCACCGTCGGTGAACTTGATCTCGCTTAGCTGCACTCGGAAGAAGGCATCCTCTGCAAACGACGCCGAGAAAATCGTCCAGCAACCAACCAAACACGCACAGGAACGCGCGACGCAACATGGCAGGCACTCCATTTCCGAGACGTGAAGACCGGATCGGTCAGGGTTATTCGAGCGAATGTACCGGCGACTCGGCCGTTGAGCTTCATTCCGACGGCAATTCCCCAAAGCCGGGCCTCGGAATCTTCACGGGCGGAGAATAATCATGCCCCGCGGATCGTCGTCTTCGGCCGCTTCAAAACCCGCCTCCCGCCCCTTCCTGAACCGACTGCTTTTTCCAATAGATTCTTGCCGATGTGAGGGAAGCCTCGTTACGCTTTGACTCAGTTTTGCCTGCCTGAATGCCTTCCTGATTCCTTGCTTAAGTTTCCCCAGCCCCTGGCTTGTTGCTCTGTTTGGGCTGACGAATGAATTGCTTCCGCACGCTCTCCTCATACCGCAAAGGACGCCGCATGACCGCGACCAAAGACATCGTCACCTGGAACGAAGACCCCGCTCACTTTGCCAAGCCCGGCCGCCGCGACTTTCTGCGAGTCGGCGTGCTCGGTGCGTTGGGGCTGACGCTGGGTGACTTCTTCCGACTGGAAGCGCAGGCCGAGCAGAAGTTCTACGAGAGCAAAGAAGGCAAAGCGAAGGGCGTTATTCAGATCGTTTTGCCCGGAGGAATGGCGCACCAGGAATCGTGGGATCCAAAACCGGAAGCCCCGCTGGAATACCGCGGTCCCTTCGGTGTCGCAAAGACAAACGTACGCGGCGTCGTGCTGAATGAGAATTTCGCGAACTGCGCCAAGATCGCGGACAAGATGACCATCATCCGCTCGATCGCCGGCAAAGAGGCGGATCACGGCCGAGCTAGCTACGCCATGTTCACCGGCTACCGCAAGAGCCCGGCCATCGAGCATCCCGCGATCGGCGCGGTCGTCTCGCACGAACTCGGCTCGAAGCAGAACCTGCCGCCGTACGTCGCCGTCCCGAACGCCACCGAGTATGCCGGAACTGGCTACCTTGGCTCGCAATTTGGTCCGTTCGGCATCGGCAGCGATCCGGGCCGATCCGGCTATCAAGTCAAAGACCTAATGCTGCCAGCCGGCGTCGATGACTACCGCTTCTACAAGCGTCAGCGCATTCGCGAGACAGTCGACGAACACTTCCGCAAGATCGCCAGCAAGGCCGAAGCACTCGGCGCGATGGACAAGTTCTACGAACGAGCCTACGCGATGATCTCGTCACCCGCCGCTCGCGAAGCGTTCGACATCAGCAAAGAATCCGACGCGACGAAGAATAAGTACGGCAACAACGAAGCGGGAATGCGATTCCTGCTGGCTCGCCGATTGATCGAAGCGGGTGTCCGATTCACGACTGTCAGTTTCGGCGGTTGGGATCATCACGCCAGCATTGAGAACGCGATGCGCCGCCAAGCTCCGACGCTCGACCAGGCGTTGGCCGGGTTGATCAGCGACCTCGACGAACGCGGAATGCTCGACAGCACGCTGGTGCTCGTCACCAGTGAATTCGGCCGTACGCCGAAGATCAACGCGACCGCCGGCCGCGATCACTTCCCGCGAGTCTACTCCGTCGCAATGGCTGGTGGCAGCCTGCAACGCGGACTCGTGTACGGCTCGTCGAACAGCACGGCCAGCGAACCGGAAGAGAATCCCGTCCGCATCGAAGACGTGCTCACGACGGTCTACCAACAAATCGGCATCAACGCCGACAAAGAACTAATGGCCCCCGGCGCTCGTCCAATCGAAATCATCGACGGCGGCGAAGTCATTAAGGAATTGGTCAGCTAATCTCGGATCCCGTTTCTGACGCAAAGTCGCGGAGACGCCAAGAAACGGAAAGGACAAACATCCTTTGCGAGTCTTGCGACTCCACGGCTTTGCGTCAGACGTTTTTTACTTGCGACATTTGGCTTCGATTCAAGGACATCGCCATGCGAAGAGCTTCGTTTCTGGCTGGCTTGCTTGTGCTGGTTTCAGCATTCATCGCCGAGGCCGGTACGCCTCGTCTGGCTCGGGTCGTCCCGCCCGGTGGGCAGCGAGGTGCGACGGTCGAGGTGATGCTTCAGGGCCGGTATCTCGAAAAGCCGGAAGAAGTCTTGGTCTATGAGCCAGGTATCACGGTCGAGTCGATTGAGGCAATCGAAGGAAACGTCGAGTTTCGCGGCTATCGAGGCCGAGTCGAATCCGGGTCGGGCGTTCGCGTGAAACTCAAGGTCGCAGACGACTGCCCGCTCGGAGTCCATGGCCTGCGGCTGCGGACGGCGGCGGGGATCAGTGAGTATCAACGCTTCAACGTCGGGCCATTCGCGACAATCGAGGAAGACGAACGCTCGCCGCGAGACAACCGGAACGACAAACGAGAAACGGCTCAAGCCGTACCGCTCAACAACACGGTGCTCGGGCGAATGATCGACCCGACCGACGTAGATCTGTTCCGCGTCGAAGCGAAACAAGGTCAACGGCTCTCGGCCGAGATCGAAGCCGTGCGGCTGGGAGTCGATCAAGGGATTCCGGATTTGCATATTGCTCTGCTCGATGCCGACGGCAAGCGGCTGATCGCGGCCGATGATTCGGCAATCTTCCTGCAAGACCCAGTCGTGTCGCTGATCGCTCCGAAAGACGGGACGTACTTCGTCGAGGTGCGGCACACGACCTACTCGGCGGCCAATGATGTTTATCGATTGCACGTCGGTTCGTTCGCGAGACCGACCGCCTTGTATCCAGCCGGTGGCCCTGCCGGAAAAGAGTTGTCGGTGCGAGTCATCGGCGATCCGAAAGGGGACTGGTCGCAGACGGTGACGCTTCCGGTAGCTCGGTTTTCCAAACCGAGCAATTCCGAACAACCCGGTTTGGAAAACCGGGCTACGGAATCGTTCGACTTCCGTTTTGTCGCAATCGACGCGGAATCGAACGTCCCCGCGCCGACGCCGAACACGCTGCGAGTCTCTCCATTCGACAACGTGCTAGAAGCTGAGCCAAATGATTCGGAGAAGTTAGTAGTTCCGCCTTTAGGCGGTCAGAACGAGTCGCCTAAAGGCGGAACTACGAACTCAGCGTCGAGCCTGCCGATCGCCTTCAACGGCATCATCGAGAAGTCGGGAGACGTCGATTGCTTCCGCTTCACCGCGAAGAAGGGGGAGCGATTCAAAATCCATTGCCTCGCGAATGTTCTCGGCTCGCCGCTCGACCCGATGATTTGGGTCAAGCAAGTCGGAGCCAAAGGGAACCCGCAACGTGCGACCGATTCGCGACCGAATCAACTCGGTTATCCGCCGTTTGGCGGCATGAACCGCGACACGCTCGATCCGATTCTCGATTTCACGGCGGCGGCGGACGGCGAGTATGTGCTCGGCGTCGAAGACGATCGCGGCAACGGCGGTGCTGACTTCGTCTATCGAGTTGAGGTCACGCCGGAGACGGACGCGGTCTACGTCTACATCCCGCAAGACGGCGAAGCCGCCTTCCAACCGCAGGCGCGCCAGTCCATCAGCATTCCGAGCGGCGGACGCTACAACACGCAGTTTTCGATCTTCAACTCGAATCGCCCCTTCAACGGTGATCTCGAATTAGTCGCGGTCGGCCTGCCCGAAGGGGTGACGATGCACGCTCCGCGAGTCACTCCGGCGATGCCGCGAGTCCCGGTCGTTTTTGAAGCGGCTCCCGATGCCAAGATGCAGGGGAAGTTCATTGAGATCGTCGCGCGGCCCGTCGAGGCCAAAGAGGGAGTTTCACTCGTCTCCGGCTTTCGCCAATCCATTCCGATGAGCGCAGCGAACAACAACGACTTCTACCTCTTCAACACGTTCGAGAAGCTGGCGATCGCGGTTACCGAACCGGCTCCGTTCTCTATCGAAGTCGAAACACCGAAATCTGCGCTCGTGCAGAACGGCGAGATCTCCTTGAAGTTCAAGATCGTCCGAGCGGAAGGGTTCGAGGAACCGGTGAGCGTCGCGATGGAGTGGAAGCCGAACGGCGTTTCGACCGGCACGCCAGTCACGATGAAGGTCGAAAAAAACGAAGGCGAGTACTTGCTCGGAGCCGCTCGCAACGCGACCGCCGGCTCGTATCCAGTCACTCTCTCGGCCGTCAGCGGTGCTCAGCGTCCGGCCTATCGCGACGGAGCAAACCGCACCTACGTCTCGACCAAGCCGATCACGCTGCTCGTCGCCGAACCACACATCGACGCGAAGTTCGCCCGCGCGTCGATCGAACGGGGCAAGACGGCCAATCTCACTGTGAAGCTCAACCACTTGAAGCCATTCGAGGGAAAAGCCAAAGCGACGCTGGCACGCCTGCCGCGCGGCGTTGAACTGGTCGAACCGTTCCGCGAGATCACCTCCGAAGACAAAGAGGTCACGTTCACACTGAAAGCCACCGACGAATGCCTGACCGGTGGTTATCAAGGCATCACGCTGGATCTCACCGTCACGGAAGAGGGCCAGGCAGTTCGCCAACTCAGCGGCTACGGCACGCTCCGCATCGACGCCGAACGAGGTGTGAAGGCTGCGATGAAGTAAATTCGGCAACTCGTAAATTCGACGATTGCCAAGGACCGAGGATTTCTCCCATGACCATCACAACGACGCTTAAAGAAGAGGCTCAACGATTGATTGACCGTTTGCCCGACGATGCCAACTGGGACGATCTCATGGAAGAAATCTACGTTCGCATCGCGATTGAGAACGGGATTCGAGACAGCGACGCGGGGCGAACAACTCCCGTAGAGGAGGTTCGTGCTCGGTTTGGATTGCCAACATGAAGGTTCATTGGACCGATACGGCACTTGGGCACTTGCAAGCGATTCACGACTACATCGCTCGTGACTCAAAGCGAAATGCCAAGCGGTTTGTGGACCGGCTCACCCGAAAATCGCAGACCGTGGGATTGTTTCCTGAATCCGGCAGCATCGTGCCAGAGTTTGATTCACCGGAAATCCGTGAAGTCTTCGAACAATCGTACCGTATCGTTTACAAGATCCTCGCCGATCGTATTGATATCGTGGCGGTGACTCACGGTGCTCGTCGACTTCCACCTCATCTGTAACGAATCAGCAGCAAAGGTCTTTTGGATGTCCGTCAAACCGATTCCCGATGGTTATCACTCGGTCACACCCTACCTGATCATCAAAGGGGCAGCCGAAGCGATTGAGTATTACCAGAAGGCTTTCCGCGCGACCGAATTGTTTCGCGTTCCGGGTCCTGGCGGGGCGATCATGCACGCCGAGATCAAAATTGGCGACTCGATCCTCATGCTGGCGGACGAGTTTCCGCAGATGGACGCCCTCAGTCCGCAGACGATCGGCGGCTCACCGGTGGGACTGATGATCTACCTGCCGAATGTGGATGAGGTCTTCTCCCGTGCGATCGCCGCCGGAGGCAAAGAATTCCGCGCGGTGCAAAACCAGTTCTACGGCGACCGCTCCGGAACATTGACCGCCCCGTTCGGTCACAAGTGGACTATCGCCACACACGTCGAAGACGTCAGCCCAGAGGAAATTGATCGTCGCATGGCGGCGATGAAACCGGAAGGCTCTTGAAGAAACCAAATGACACAGGCGATCCGGGGCGTGAGCCTCCGGATGGTGAAGTTCTTGATGTGTCGCACGCCTGCTTAGATTGAAAAGGTCATCCCATGAAATTGCGAATGCTGCCTTTGGTCTGCCTGACGACGTTGATCGTGTCGGCCTCTGTCTGTGTCGCCGATGCCGGCACGCAATTGAAAGTCTTTCCGTCGGAGATTTCGCTGCGTGGTCAAGGCGATCGGCTGACGATTGCGGTGCAGGTCGTCAACGACCAAGGCATCACGCGGGACGTAACCGGCTCGGTCAAACTGCACGTCGCCGATGCCAAGGTGGTCGGTCTCGACGGACAGACGCTCAAGCCGATGGCCGACGGTGAAACAAAGTTGCTCGTTGAGCTGGGGCAGCTCAAAGCGGAGGTGCCGGTCACGGTCAAAGAGGCGACGGTTTCGCGCGACGTCAGCTTCCGGTTGGACGTGATGCCGATCTTCATGAAGTCGGGATGCAACACGGGAAGCTGTCACGGAGCGGCTCGCGGCAAGGACGGGTTTCATTTGTCGTTGTTTGGGTACGACCCGGCTGGCGATTACTACAAGCTCACGAGGCAGTTGGTTGGGCGGCGAATAGATGTGGCGGTGCCGGAGAAGAGCCTCGTGCTGGAGAAAGCGACCGGCGAGGTTGATCACACCGGTGGTCAGGTCTTCACCGCCGACAGCGACGAATACCGGACGATACTCCGCTGGATCGAAGCGGGGGCCCCCGATGACAAGGGGGACACGCCGGAACCGCTGGGCATTGAGCTGCTACCGTCGAAGACTGTCTTCGCGGGAAAAGATCAGACGCAGAAGACCGTCGTGATGGCGCGGTATTCGGACGGTTCGGTGCGCGACGTCACCAAGCTGGCGTTGTTCATGACCAACAACGACGCGGTCGTCAGTATCGACAAAGAGGGAATCGCGAAGGGGAACAACCGAGGCGGAGCGTTCGTCTTCGCTCGCTTCAACAAGTTCACGGTTGGCAGCGAAGTGCTCGTTCTGCCGACCGACGACAAGTTCGTCTGGCCGAACACGCCCGAATCGAACTTTGTCGACACGCTCGTCTTCGACAAGTTGAAGAAGTTGCACATGGCTCCGTCGGAGATCTGCGACGACGAAACGTTCTTGCGTCGAGTCTCGCTCGACCTGATCGGGCTGCCGCCGACACGCGAGGAATATGAACGCTTCGTTGCCAATACGGACAAAGACAAGCGAGCCAAGTTGATCGACCGATTGCTCGACCGCGAAGAGTTCGTCGACATCTGGGCGATGAAGTGGGGTGAAATGCTTCGCATCCGAGCCGTCGGCAATCAGCCGCAGTACGGTCGCGACGCAAAGGCGATGTGGTCGTATGCCGGCTGGGTTCACGATCAGATGGCGGCGAACCGGCCGCTGAACGAATTCGTCGCGGAACTCGTCGTCGGCAACGGCAGCAACATCAAGCAGCCGACGTCGAACCTCTACACCGCCTCCGAACGGCTCACGCCGCAGAAAACCGCAGAGGACTTCGCGCAGGTCTTCCTCGGCACGCGCATTCAATGTGCTCAGTGCCACAACCACCCGTTCGATCGTTGGACGCTGGATGATTACTACGGATTCGCCAGCTTTTTCGCCGGCGTAAACATGAAGCGGGGCGTCGAAGGGCGCGAAGTCGTCGTCTTCAACAACAACGCCAACAACACCGTCGACCACCCGGTCAACGGCCGCAAGATGAAGCCGAAGTTCCTGGGTGGCGATGCTCCCGAAGTCGAAGGCCAAGACCCACGCGCCTCGCTGGCCAAATGGCTGACCTCGCCCGACAACGCCCCGTTCGGCCAAACAATGGCCAACATCATCTGGTCGCACTTCTTTGGCCGAGGCATCGTCGAACCAGTTGATGACGTCCGCATCAGCAACCCACCCAGCAACAAGGAACTGCTGGAAGCACTGGGTCAGAAACTGGCCGGCTATGGCTTCGACAAGAAGAAGCTGATCCGGGACATCTGCAACTCGCGGACGTACCAGCTTTCGGCCGCAACGAATCCGACCAATGAACTCGATGAAGCGTACTTCTCACACGGCTACGTCCGCCGCCTGCAAGCCGAAGTGTTGCTCGACACGATTACCCACATCACCGGCACCGAGGACCGCTTCCAGTCGTCTCCTCAGGGCACGCGAGCCGTGCAAATCTACGCCGGCAACGTGACGAACTTCTTCCTCACGACCTTCGGCCGCGCTCCGCGTGAATCGGCCTGCTCATGTGAGGTCAACAAAGAGGCGAACCTCTCGCAAGCTTTGCACCTCGTCAACGGTGACACGATCACGCTGAAGGTCGCCGGCAGCCGTTTGATTCCGTCACTGCTGGCCGCGAAACATCCGCCGGCCAAGATCGTCGAGGAACTTTACATCCTCGCCCTCTCCCGCAAACCGACCGCCGAAGAGACCGCGAAGCTGGTGGGCCTGATCAATCAGGAACTCGAAGACCCCACGCGAGTCGACAAACTCGCCGGCCTGCGAGCACAACTCGATCAAACCTACCGCCGCCTCGAAGACCAAGCGAAATCGCTGAAGGCCGAATACGAGAAGCTCAAAGAAGACGGCCAGGAAGCGGAAGCCCTCGGCAACCTCGAAAAGCAAATCGCGACCACCGAAAAACAACTCGCCGAAGCCCGCGCCCGCCAAGCCGGCAACGTTCCGTTGATGGTCTACGGCGACATCTTGTGGGGACTGTTTAACTCCACCGAGTTCGCGTTCAACCACTAATTTCATTTGGAGTTTGCCGTGATCTCCCGCCTGCCTGCTCTCGCAATCTTTGCCTGCCTCGTTATCCCAGCCGTTGCACAAGACAAGTCCGATGCCGCGAAGCCCAAAGAGCTCGTGACGTACAAGGATCACGTCTCGCCGATTCTGCGGAAGCATTGCGGCAACTGCCACAACCCGGACAAGGCAACGTCGGATCTCAACGTGATGACGTATCAAACGCTGATGGCGGGCGGCAGCAGCGGCGAGGCGATTGCAGCAGGGAGTCCCGATTCCAGCCGGTTGTATAAGGCGGTCGCACACATCGAAGAGCCGTTCATGCCTCCGAAGGCAGCGAAGATTCCGGAAGCGGATCTCGCGATCATCAAGAAGTGGATTGAACTCGGTGCACCGGAGACTGCGGTCAGTGCGGCAAAGAATGCGACGCGTAAAGTCGATCTCGATTTGGCGTCGGTCTCGACCGGCAAGCCGGAAGGCGCGCCGCCGATGCCCGAGCAACTGGCGTCTGTCGAACTGCCGAAAACGAAACGGCCGCATCCAGTCACCGCGCTCGCCGCCAGCCCGTGGGCACCGCTGGTTGCGATCGCAGGGCATGAGCGAGTGCTGCTCTACAACACGGACGACCTGAAACTGATCGGCGCGTTGCCGTTCCCGGAGCGAATTCCGCACGTCTTGAAGTTCAGCCGCGACGGCAAACGGTTGCTCGTGGCGGGTGGACGCGGAGCCGATGTCGGCAAGGCCGTGCTGTTCGACGTGACAACCGGCAAGCGAATCACCGAGATCGGCGATGAGTCCGACAGCGTGCTCGCGGCCGACATCAGCCCGAATCAGAAATGGATCGCGCTGGGCGGGCCGAACAAGCTGGTGAAAATCTTCTCCACCGAAACGGGCGAGCTGAAGCACAAGATCAAGAAGCACACCGACTGGGTCACATCGATCGAATTCAGCCCCAACGGCGAGATGCTCGCCAGCGGCGACCGCAACGGCGGCGTTTACGTTTGGGAACCGGAGACCGGCAGCATCCTCTTCACGCTCGGCGACCACAAAGACATGATCAGCGACATGAGCTGGCGAGCCGATTCGCAAATGCTCGCCACCGCCAGCGAAGACGGACGAGTCATCCTCTGGTACGCCGAAGACGGATTCCCAACTCGCACGATCAACGCCCACACCGGTCCGACACCCACACCGCTGCCGCGCGGCAAGATTCCGGGAGTGCTCGCCGTGAACTATTCACGCAGCGGCGACTTCGCCACCGTCGGCCGAGACCTCACGGCCCGCCTGTGGAATAGCAGCGGAGCGAATCAAGTCGGCAAGTTCGAGGGTTTCACGGACGTTCCTTCACGCGTCGTCTTCACGCACGACAGCAATCGGCTGATCGCCGGTGACTTCACTGGCAAGCTGCAAGTCTGGAACGTGAAAGACAAGTCGCTAGCCGGTGAGCTGACCACGAATCCTTAAGGCCCGCGGCTGAAGATTGAGTTCGGACGAGCATTGCGCCGCTGTTGTAGAAGTTCAGATCGGCGGCCTGACTTCAATCGGAGGCTGCACCGTCGAATTGCTCAAGGGGAATGCCGCGAATCGACACGAGCTTTGCCGCGGCCGCAAAGAAAAAGATCATCTGCAACCGTGCTGTTGTGGCCGGTCTCCCAACCGAGCCACCCCGTCTGACCGAAGGTGTCCCCGATCCGGCAACCGACGTCGGAGCCAGAAAAAATCCAGCCGCTCGAAAGCGGAAACATACATCAACGACCAGCGGCTCGGTCGGGAGGTTCTGCAAAAACAGGACGAAGTGCTCGACGACCTCATCCACTCGATGCAGGCCGAGCGTCGGCTCACGAAAGGTTTCAACGACTCGCGGTTTGGGTGGCACGCTCTGGCCTTCGGCCTGGGGCACGATCACAACAACCAAGAGGAAGCCCCAACGGGGCGGACCTTTTCTTTGTTCGGCTTCGTCGATCGGGTATTTCACGCCCGTCGAAGTTAGAGCCGCCCCGTTGGGGCTATGAACTCGGGCAGGTTTCCGTGCCCCAGGCCGATGGCCTGGGCTGACATGGGGACGTCCCGTTGGGACTGAACCGCAGGGGCTTTTTCGGAAATCAGGCTTCCGAAGTCGCGAAGACTTCAGGATTCTTCGTAACGCCAGCCAATTATACCCCTTACGGCTCGTCTCTTGCCTTGAGTCCTGCGATTCTGACACCAGGAATCTGCCCTCATTCCCGGAAATGAGCCGATCCCTCCTGAGAATCCGCCGCTCATTCCTCGAAATGCACTGCTCCCGCTTGAGAGTCCAGAGCCCCCGCCTCGATGGGAGCCGCTCCCGCTTCGGCGGGACCGACGGCCACTGGAGAATCCACCACGGCCGCTCAAGCGCGAGCCACTGCCGCTTGAGAGTCCGTCGTTGCCGCTGAAGAGCGAGCCGCACCGGTGCGGGAGTTCGCCACGGCCGCTGCGGGGAGGACCGCTGCCACTGAAGACCGACCGCGCGCAGCACAGGCCGATGACTTCGACCATCCGTACTCCAATCGCTGAACTCAATCATCGCGTCTCGCCGAACTGTGTTCGCGCTGACTTCCCGCGCCGCGAAGCCCTCTCACCGCTGTCGAGCCGCTGGGCATCCGCCCGCTGTCTTCCTTCTTGCCGTTGACGAGCCGATGGGCGTCAGCCCTCTGTCCGCCCTGGAGTGCTGCGGCTCGACGCAGCCCTCTATTCATTTGGAAAAACGAGCCTCGAAGTACAAGAAGCTCGGCGATGAGTGCTGGCCGACGAATCTCGTTGTTGGGTTCATCGACATCGTCGTTCCAAAGAAATGGAGGGCGGTGTCCAGCCACCGCACTCCAAGGTCGCTGAACGGCGTTCTCGCTCGGTGCGGGTTTCCCGACCACGCCGCTTCGCTGGGCCACCGGAACGCGCTTGGAACCTGGCCCTGTTGGCCGCACCGCTCGTTGACCACAACGCAAGGCAACGTCAACATGGCGAAGCAAATGATGCGGACTCTTCAGATCTTGTTCGCCCCGTCGATTCTACGAGTTGGAGAGGCGGCTGATCTTGGGTGTGGAAATGAAACTAACCTGAATCGCTCCTATGCCATTCGGACCGATTCGCCGTAAGTTGTTGAAGCACGATCACGCGCCCATAGCTCAGTTGGA
>SXKJ01000154.1 GCA_005778115.1 Planctomyces sp.
ATTCCTCCCGTTTGGATTCAACGGACTTCGTCATCGCCATCTCATGTCCCTCCTTGACGTTGCTCAACTCGCGAACATCCATTTCCGCAGCGGCAGACTACTCAAGACACAACAAACAGGGAATTCCTGTTATGCACCCTTGGCCAACCGTGGTAGCAGCGAAGACCTTGCGGTCTTTGCCGCCGACCGCTGATATCATGTCGGCACGAAGTCTCATTCGGTCTCAAAATCGTCTCTCTGGATCAGGTCACTCAATGACTGCAAAAATCACTCCGACGATTTCCGCACTGCTTGGCGGCTTGCTCTTATCGGCATCGTCGCTCGTGGCGGATGATCGCGTTGACTATCTGAAGCAAATCAAACCAGTGTTGCGAGAACGATGTTTTGCGTGTCACGGAGCCTTGAAACAAGAAGCGGGTTTGCGGCTCGACACCGCCGCGCTGGCGATCAAAGGGGGCGATTCGGGAGCAGTCATCAAGCCCGGCGATGCGTCCGCGAGCTCCCTGTTAAAACGAGTCACCGCAACCGCTGAATCCGAACGCATGCCGCCGGAAGGTGAGCCGCTCAAGCCCGAACAAATCGAGGCACTCCGAAACTGGATCGCTCAGAAAGCGGTCGCTCCCGCCGATGAGCAACCGGAACGACACCCACGTGACCATTGGGCGTTCAAAACACCGGTGCGACCAACGGTGCCGGATTTCAAATCTCAAATTTCAAATCTCAAATTTCAGATTTCAAATCCCATCGACGCCTTCATCGCTCGCGAACAACTCCAGCGAGGAATCGCGCCGCAGCCCGAAGCCGATCGGCGCGTCTGGTTGCGGCGTGTGTCGCTCGACCTGATCGGCTTGCCGCCGACCACCGCAGAACTCGATGCCTTCGCGGCGGATCAATCGCCCGATGCCCATGACAAGGTTGTCACACGATTGCTCGACAGCCCGCAGTACGGTCAGCGCTGGGGACGGCATTGGATGGATATCTGGCGCTACAGCGATTGGTGGGGGCTGGGGGCCGAGGTCCGCAATTCTCAGAAACACATCTGGCATTGGCGAGACTGGATCATCGAGTCGCTCAATGCCGACAAAGGCTACGATCAGATGCTGCGCGAGATGCTCGCGGCGGATGAACTCTATCCCAACGACCTCGATCGCCTGCGAGCGACCGGCTATCTGGCTCGGCAGTATTTCATCTTCAATCGGACTGCGTGGCTGGACGAAACCATCGAGCACACCGCGAAGGGGATGCTCGGCCTGACCTTCAATTGCGCGAAGTGTCACGACCACAAGTACGACCCGTTCTCGCAAGCCGAGTACTACAAACTCCGCGCGATCTTCGAGCCTTACCAGATCCGCACCGAGATGGTCCCCGGCCAGCTCGACTTCGAGAAAGACGGCATCCCCCGCGCGTTCGACGCACATCTCGACGTGCCGACTCACCTGCACGTGCGCGGCGACGATCGCAACCCGGACAAAAGCCGCGTCATGGAACCCGCCGTCCCCGCGTTCCTGTCCTCCGACGAGCTGACGTTGGCGATCGAACCGATCACGCTCCCGCCCGAAGCAACACACCCCGGCCTGCGCGAGTTCGTGATCAACACACACCGCCAATCGGCCGAGCAACAGATTGCCGCCGCTCGTTCCGCAGTTGAAGCTGCTAAGAAGAAGCTCGCTGAATCGGAGGCATCTGCGAAAGTGTTGGCAGCAAAAGCTGCGGCACCAAAGCCAGACACTCCGGTCAAGGAGGACGCGAAGCCTGCCGACGCGCCGGTCGATGTACTCGTGCGTGACGACTTCGCGACCGAGAAGCCGGATGTGTGGGAACAGCTCACCGGCAAATGGACCTACGAGAACGGCCGGCTGATTCAATCACAGGCCGGAGCCATTCGCGGTGCTCTGCGATTGAAGCAATTGCCTCCCGCCGATTTTGAAGCCAAACTGAAATACGTTCCGACCGGCGGCGACATGTGGAAGTCCGTCGGCATCACCTGCGACGTGACGACATCAGGAAATGAATTGCTCGCGTATGTCAGCGCCGTAGCGAGCGGATCGAGGTCTCAGATCTCGTTCAAGCAAGAGGGCAACCACGTCTATCCGCCGACCGCCGCGCAGCCGCGTAAAGTCGAACTCAATCAGCCGCACGAGATCGTGTTGCGAGTCCGTGGCACATTGCTCAACATGCAGGTCGATGGCGAGCACTCCGTCGCGTTACGCTTGCCGCCTGGCCTGGAGCGACAGCGCGGGGCTCTCGAACTCATCACCTACGACGCGAAGGCCGAGTTCCTCTCCTTTGAACTCCGGCCACTGCCGATGGATTTGAAACTCGTCGAAGCAGACGCTCCGAAAGCCAAGCCCGCTGCTGCCACAGCCGCCGGCCCGCTGCCGGTCGATCAAGCACAGCTCAACGTGACGATCGCAGAAAAGGTTCTGAAGGCGGCGGAAGAGCAGCGAGCGTCGATCGAAGCACGAGCCGCTGCGGATCAAGCCATAGTAGGACGGGCACTCCTGCCCGTCTCCTCTTCGGAAAAGGAACGGGCAGGAGTGCCCATCCTACAGGAGCAAGCCGCCAAAGAACTCGCGCTTGCCGCATCTAAATCCGGACGAGTCTTCACGGCAGTTCGCGCAGACGAAGAACTCAGCCGCGCGGAACTCGCGCTGCTGCAAGCTCCCGCTGAGAAGAAGGCCGACGCCGAAAAGAAACTCACCGCGGCAAAGACCGCACTGGAAACCGCTCGCAAAGCGATCGACATGCCCAGCGAGAGTTACACGCCACTCCCCGGCGCGAAGAAGACTCAAGAGGACTACCAGAATCGCAACGCCGGCAAACCGTTCCTGACCACCAGCACCGGACGGCGCTCCGCATTGGCGAAATGGATCACCGATCCACGCCAACCGCTGCCAGCGCGCGTCGCCGTCAATCACATTTGGATGCGACACATGGGCAAGCCGCTCGTCCCAACCGTGTTTGACTTCGGCCGCAAGGGAACGCCGCCGACACATCCTGAGTTACTCGATTGGCTGGCCGTCGAACTCATCGAACACAACTGGAGCATGAAGCACATCCATCGGCTGATCGTGACGTCGAGCGTGTATCGGCTCTCGTCGTCCTCGAAAGAAGAGGGGGAGACAAGGAGAGAGGGAGACCGGGAGACAGAGTCAGACGGCTCCGATTCTTCCCGTCTCCTTGGCTCTCCCTCTCCCCGTCTCCCTCTCTCCCCCTCTCACAGCAAAGATCCCGACAACCGCTTCTACTGGCGAATGAATCCCGTCCGCATGGAGTCGCAAATCGTGCGCGACAGCCTGTTGCATCTCGCTGGAGAACTCGACCTGTCGCTGGGTGGCCCGTCGATCGCGGTCAATGACGAAGCATCGCGCCGCCGCAGTCTGTACTTTGTCCATTCGCACAACGACCACCAGAAGTTTCTCTCGACCTTTGACGACGCGAACGTGCTTGACTGCTACCGCCGAGCCGAGAGCATTGTCCCGCAACAAGCCCTCGCACTGGAGAACAGCTCGCTGGCCACCGCGATGGCCGGCAAGATCAGCCAGCGTCTGGCGGCGGCTCGACCCAATGCTGCCGACTCCGACTTCATCCGCGCCGCGTTCGTGACGATCTTGTCTGTAGAACCAACCGCCGACGAACTCGCCACGATGACCGAGATCCTCAACCGCATGACCGAACTCGCCCGAACCAAGAAACGTCCCAACCCGGAAGCGATCGCACGGACGAGCCTTGTTCAGACACTTCTCAATCACAACGATTTCATCACGATTCGATGATGGAATAAGAGTGGGAGAGAGGGAGACAAGGAGAGGGGGAGACAATTAGCAACATGCGAATCACTCGGCATACGGAACTTGAGGTCTACAAGCGCGCGTTTGATTCGGCGATGAAAGTCTTTCAACACTCCAAGGAGTTTCCTAAAGAGGAGCGATACTCGCTCGTGGATCAGATTCGCCGATCATCTCGGTCGGTGTGTGCCAATGTTGCCGAAGCGTGGCGAAAGCGTCGCTACGAGGCAGCATTTATCAGCAAGCTCAGTGACAGCGAAGCGAAAGCTGCCGAGACTCAGGTCTGGCTGCAATTCGCGGTTGAATGTGAATACCTTGATCGAGAATGCGCCCGGCAGCTTTACTCGGAATACGACGAAGTCATTTCCATCATCGTCCACATGATCAATCACACCCACGATTGGATCCTCAAATGACTGATCTCCCCCTCTCTCCCTCTCGTCGCACATTCCTCGCCGACTTCGGCCTTGGCTTCACGGGCTTGGTGCTCGGAGCGATGCTTGCGAATGACGGCGTGCTCAAGGCCAATGAACCGGAAGCGTGGCAACCCCCGAATGGCCACCCGCACTTTGCACCAAAAGCCAAGAGCGTCGTGTGGCTCTTCATGAACGGGGGAGTTTCGCACGCGGAGTCGTTCGATCCAAAACCGGAGATGACCAAGTACGCCGGCAAGTCGATCAGCGAGACGCCCTATGCCGACACACAAAAGCCCGAGCGACTGAACCGTCGCGAAGTCGCCTTCAACGTCGAGTTGCGTCAAAAGCTGTATCCGTTACAGGTCGGCTTCCGAAAGTACGGCGAAAGTGGCATCGAACTGAGCGACTGGGTGCCGCACATGGGAAGCTGCATCGACGACATCGCGATCGTCCGGTCGATGTGGACCACCGACGACAATCACGGTGCTCAGACGCAGTTTCATTCTGGCCGCCACATGCTCGATGGCGAATTCCCGACGCTCGGCGCGTGGGTGCATTACGGACTGGGTTCCATCAACGAGAACCTGCCGCAGTTCATTTCGATGGGGAACCGTGAGTATTGGAACGCCAAGGATGGCCATTACCTCGGTCCTGCTCATGATGCGGTGCCGATTCGGATCGATCCCAACAATCCGCTCGACTACGGCAAGCCGGCCAGCGGACTTGGTGTTGATGAGCAGCAACTGAGCTTTGATTTGGCAGGCCGACTCAACCGGCTGAAGGCGATCGAATACCCGAACGACCCCGCTCTGCTGGCGCGAATCAAGGCGTATGAGCTCGCCTTTCGGATGCAGACGTCGGTCCCCGAAGCACTCGGCTTCAATGTCGAGACGCAGGCGACTCAGGAGATGTATGGCCTCAACGAACCGGCGACGCGCGAATTCGGCTCGCAGATGCTGGCCACGCGCCGGTTGATCGAGCGGGGTGTCCGTTTCATCCAAGTCCAACACGGAGCCGGCGGTGCCGGAGCTTGGGATGCTCACGGCGGCTTGAAGGCCAACCACGAAAAGAATTTCAAAGCGGTCGACAAACCGGTCGCCGGTTTGCTGAAGGATCTCAAGCAGCGCGGACTGCTCGATTCGACGATCGTGATCTTCGCCACCGAGTTCGGTCGCACTCCCGCTTCGCAAGGGACGGACGGTCGCGACCATCATCCTTACGGCTTCTCCGTCTGGATGGCCGGTGGTGGGATCAAGGGCGGGATTGCTCACGGTGCGACCGACGAGATCGGTTTCCACGCGATCGAGCATCGGCACTATGTCACCGACATTCATGCCACGATCCTTAAGCAACTCGGCCTCGACTCCCGCAAACTCGAAATCCCCGGCCGCAAGCGCCTCGACATCGACCACGGCAAGCCGATCGACGAGATCATCGCCTGACATGAATCACTCTCTTCTTCGAGTCGTCGCGATCTGTCTGCTCATCGCACGCACGCTGTCTGCTGACGATGCCGTTCGTTTTGTTGACGACGTGCAACCGTTGCTCGAAGCGAAGTGCGTGTCGTGCCACGGGCCTGAGAAGCAGGAAGGTGGTTTGCGGCTCGATTCGTTCGCGGCCGCAAAGGCGGGTGGCGATTCGGGACCGGCGATCGTTCCGGGGGATATCGCGAAGAGCCTGCTCGTGAAGGCGATCACGTTTCGCGATCCCGATCTGCAAATGCCTCCTAAGCAAAAGCTGTCCGACAAAGAGATCGCCACGCTGACTCTGTGGGTCGCAGCCGGAGCCGCCTGGCCAGAACCGGTCGCAGTGTTGTTTGAAGATGAGCCGCAGTTCCTCGCATCGCTCACCAGCGGAAATGGCAAAGGTCGATTGCTGGCCGAAGGTGTTCTTTCGGGCAAGGCCGCGCTGGGGATCACTCCGTTGCAACGCGATGGCGTGAAGATCCCCGGCTGGCAGTTCGTCATTCGCGAAAAGCCTCAGCCGGGCGAGCATCGTTATCTGCGACTCGCGTGGAAGAAGCGCGGCGCGGGGAGCGTGATGGTTGAACTCGCGTCAAACGGGAACTGGCCTGACGCGAAGGTCGCGAAAGGCCGTTATGTCGCCGGGCCCAACACGACGGGGTGGGCGGCAATTTCGGTGAGCGACGTCGCTCCCGCCGAATGGACGGTCGTGACGTTTGATCTTTGGAAAGACATCGGCAACTTCACGCTGATGGGGATTGCTCCGACCTGCGATCGCGGAGAGGAAGCGTTCTTCGATGCGATCATCCTGGGACCGACGATTGCGTCGCTGGATGCGTATCGTCCGGGGCGGATCGAGTCGCTCGGGACAGAGTCCCAAGCTACGGGGGATGCCTTCACCGACAAACGCAATCCGATTCGCAAACTGTTTCGCGGCGAACGGCTCGATCTGTGGTCGTTGAAGAAGCCCCGTGGCTCGGAGAGTCAAGCTACGGAGTCGATTGACGCCTTCATCCGCGAGCGGCTGACGAAAGCGGGTCTTCAACCGTCGCCAGAAGCGGATCGCCGCACGCTGATTCGCCGGCTGACGTTCGATCTGACTGGCCTGCCGCCAACCGCCGAGGACGTGAATGCGTTCGTCGCCAATAAGTCGCCTGACGCCTACGACAAGCTCGTCGATCGGTTACTTGAATCACCGCGCTATGGCGAGCGACAAGCCCGGCTCTGGCTGGACGTCGTGCGATACGCTGACACGAACGGCTACGAGCGCGATGAATTCCGGCCGCTCGCCTGGCAGTATCGCGACTACGTCATTCGGTCTTTCAATCAAGACAAGCTGTTCGACCAATTCATTCGCGAGCAGCTTGCGGGGGATGAGTTGCTGGCGGCAAGTAGGATGGGCACTCCTGCCCGTCCCGCCGAAGGTGATGCTGAACGTAGGACGGGCAAGAGTGCCCATCCTACGACACCGGCCGAAGCCGACATGCTGATTGCGACCGGCTTCCTGCGGTTGGGGCAATGGGACAGCACCGCGTCGATCTTTCAGGAAGAGACCCGCTTGCGCGCGGAGATGATGGCCGACCTGACGAACACGACCGCCTCGGCGTTTCTCGGCCTGACGATGTCCTGCTGTCAGTGTCACGACCACAAATACGACCCGCTCTCACAAGCGGACCACTATCGACTGCGAGCATTCTTCGCGGGCGTGACCTCGCATGATGACCTCAACATCTCGCTCGCCGAGGAGCAAGCTGCAATCGACAAGCACAACGCCGAACTGGAACAGCAAGCCGCGCCGCTGAAGGCCGAACAATCCAAACTCGATAAAGCCAACAAGCCGCGGCACGAGGAACTCAAAACGAAACTCGCTGAGATCGAATCGAAGAAGCGTCAGCCGCGCCGCGCGATGGGAGTCACCGACGCCGGTGCGACCGCGTCGGCCATCCACGTCTTCTATCAAGGGGACTTCTCTTCGCCGCGAGACGAAGTCTTGCCGGGCTTTCCCTCGGTCTTTACTCCCCGTCCCGCCGCGATTGAGCCGCCACATGCCAACACGACCGGCCGACGCCTTGCGCTCGCGAATTGGATTGCGTCGTCTGAGAATCCGTGGACCGCGCGGGTGATCGTCAATCGGATCTGGCAGCAGCATTTCGGCACGGGCCTGGTCGCGACACCGAATGATTTCGGAGTCAGCGGCGCGCGGCCCACGCATCCAGAGTTACTCGACTGGCTGGCTGTCGAGTTCATGCAGCGCGGCTGGTCGATCAAGGAATTGCATCGGTTGATCGTGAAGTCGGCGACGTACCGGCAACGTAGCACAGGCGGCTCGCCTGTGTCTGACATGCAGGCGAGCCGCCTGCACTACGGGACACAAAACATTCGCCGCCTTGATGCCGAGACTTTGCGAGACAGTCTGCTCTTGGTGTCGGGCCTGTTGAAACCGCATGGCGCTGGCAAGCTGCTTTGGCCAGCGGTGCCGGATGAATTGCTCAACGCTCAACCCGCGATCCTGGAAGCGATCGAGGGTAAGGATGACGGACGCATGCAAGGCTGGTATGCCGATCCAATCGAGCAGACCGATGTCCGCAGCGTGTTCCTCGTCCGCAAACGCTGTTTGCCGATTCCGTTCCTGCAAGCCTTCGACCTGCCGGACACGACCGTCTCGTGTGCTCGCCGAGATTCGACCGTCGTGGCCCCGCAAGCGCTGATGTTGCTCAACAGTCCCGAAGGAGTTCGCTTCGCGCAAGCGTTCGCTAAACGAGTTCAAGGACCGCAGACGAACGAGCGGTTTGACGATGCGGATCAAATCGGCAGATTGATTGAGGCCATCTTCCAGCAAGCGTTGCAGCGTAGCGCGAGCACCAACGAAGTCGCACTGGCTACCGAGTTCCTGCGGCGTCATCGTGACCAGCACGCGACCAAGGAGCCTGCTGATCGTGCCGCGACCTTGGCTCTTACCGACCTGTGCCGCGCTGTGTTGAATCTCAATGAATTCGCCTACGTCGACTGAAGATGCCTGTCAATTCGAGGATTAAGCATGAACCTTCAGTCTCGCCGTGACTTCTTGACGCAAACGGCTGGCGGTTTCGCGAGTGTTGCGTTGAGTGCGTTGCTGGCTGATGAGCTACAGGCGGCGACGCCGAAATCGGCGGCGATTGATCCGCTGTTGCCGTTGGCCGAGCGGGTTTCGCATTTCGCTCCGAAGGCCAAGCAAGTGATCTTCCTGTTTCAATACGGAGGGCCATCGACCTTCGACTTGCTGGATTACAAGCCGGAGTTGCTCAGGCTGCATGGCAAGCCGGTGCCGGAGTCGTTCAAGAAGAACCCAGATCGAGTTGGTGGCGTCTTCAATCACTGCAAAGACGAGCTGATGGCCGGGCCGTGGAAGTGGGCTCAACATGGTGAGAGCGGGAAGTGGGTTTCGGAGTTGCTGCCGCACACGGCGAAGCACATCGACGAGTTGTGTCAGGTGCGGTCGATGTTCAGCGAAAGCTCGAACCACGCGCCGGCGACCTACTTGATGAATACCGGCGCGATCCTCGGAGGTAAGCCGAGCCTTGGATCGTGGGTCACGTATGGGTTGGGATCGCTCAACCAGAATCTGCCGGGGTATGTGTTGCTCTACAAAGTCGGAGGACTCGGCGGTTCTCAGAATTGGAGCAATGCGTTTCTGCCGGCGGCGTTTCAAGGGACGCAGTTCCGGCATGAAGGCTCGCCGGTGCTCAACCTGCAACCGCCCAGCGAGCTTGCCGGAGTGCAACGTTCGACGTTGGATTTCGCTCAAGCCCTCAATCGCAAACATGCGGCCGAGCGACCGGGATTGCTCGATCTTGATGGCCGCATCGCTTCGTATGAGCTGGCCTATCGCATGCAATCGGCGGCGCTCGACATTGGCGAGCTGGCGCTGGAGACGAAGGAGACTCAGGACGCTTACGGTTTGCATGACTCGAACAACTCGAAGGCGCTGTTTGGTCGAATGTGTTTGCTTTCGCGGCGGTTGATCGAGAAGGGAGTGCGGTTCGTGCAGCTCTACAACGCGGTCGACAAGCTGGGATGGGATGGTCATGACAACAACACGGACTATCACAACCGCAATGCGGCTCAGACCGACCAATCGACCGCCGCGTTGCTGGCGGACCTCAAGCAGCGCGGGTTGCTCGACACGACGCTGGTGATCTGGGCGGGCGAGTTCGGTCGCACGCCGATGATGCAGGGAAGCGGTGGCCGCAATCACAATCCGTATGGCTTCACCATCTGGCTGGCCGGCGGAGGCGTGAAGGCCGGCAGTGCTATCGGTTCAACGGACGAGATCGGCCTGCGTGCTGCCGAGCAACCGCAGCCGGTGAAGAACCTGCACGCGACGATCCTTACTGCGCTGGGACTGAACCCGGACGATCTGTTCTTTGAGCACGCCGGCCGGCAAGAACGTCTGACGGGAGTTGCTCAGAGTTGGAAGACGATTCCGGGTGTGCTGAGTTAGCGATGCGACGTCACTAGTTGCACTCGATCGCGGAAGAAGGAGCCGATTCGTCTGTCTTTCTGAGCCATGAGCGATATAGTGTTTCCCGTTGGGTTGGTGATGAGGTTCGAGAACGCCGCCCGATGATTTCGGAAAACTTAATAAATCGCCCGCCGGCTTGAGCCGATGAGCGCGTTACCGAGTAAGCCGACGTGGTGAGACACCTCCAGGTGCTTCGCCATGTCGGCTTTTCTTTTTCAGAAGTGCCTTGAGCTTGGCTTTTGAGCGCCGAGGTCGGCACGGGATTGCACGGCACTAGAGAGCCGAGCGACAGCGAGTCCAAAAAGTCTTTGTGGAAGGGGCAGCGCGATGAAATGGGATCAAATCGAAAACTGGAAAGAGTGGCGTGGCAAAGTCAAACAGCAGTGGGACGCACTGACCGATGACGATCTCGCCACCATCCGCGGCCAGCGCGAGCGGTTTGTGAATCTGCTCCAGGAGAAGTGCGGCTACCAAAAAGGTCCGGCCGAGAAGGCGCTCAACGAGTTCATGAACGGCTTAGTCTAGGCCTCAAAGGATGTCGCATAATGAGTAACTCCAAAGCGATGAAAGCCAAGTTGGGAGACCATGTGCGGATTGAATACTCCGGGCACTTCAAGGATGAGAAAGCCGGCATGCAGCGGCTGGGTCGGGAAGTGCTGGAGTTCGCCATCGGAAGCAAAGACGTGATGCCCGGTATCAACAAAGGGGTGCTGGGCATGGTCGAGGGGGAGCGTAAGCAAATGACGCTTCTTCCCCGGGATGCTTACGGTGAATACCGACCTCAGCTCATTCAAGAAGTCCCCAGAAGCCGCCTGCCATCGGACGTCGTGCTGAAGGTCGGAAAGCGGCTCACCACGGTTGGTGTGAAGTCGGGCCGCCGGCGCAAGGTCAAAATTGTGGAGCTGACTTCCACCACCGTCGTCGTGGATGGCAACCACCCGCTGGCCGGAAAGACCGTTGAAGTCGAGTTCCAATTGCTCGTGCATGACACGTCGCCAAATGGCGCCGGGCTGATCCGAGACCTCGGCAGCGATGAGTAGTCATCGACACGGATCAGACAATTAATCCGCAATCCTCAGTCGGTCGCGCGACACCTGAGAACGGGTTCCAAGCCCGTCTTGGGCGCAATCGAATTGGAGTCGGACATGCGGGTCAGAGTCAAAATTGATGATCGTTCCTTCTGGTGGCGTCGATCGTTTCTGGGGGAGAACATCAGCAACGGAAATTGGATCATCGCCCTGATCTTGTCGCTGGCTTGCGGCGGCGCGATTTACTCCGGCTGGATCTGGACGGGAGTAGGCTTGGGAGTCGCCAGCGCGCTGAGCTTCGTCTGGAACGAGTCGGTTGCCAAAACCGCGACTATCGTCGGAAGTTAGGTCGCGGCGGGAGTGGCCTCGGCATGGCTGTTGGGCATGCTTTGCGACGCCATGTTCGGCAATCCTCCGATCGGTCATGCGTTGGGTCTGCTGATCGGGATCGTCGGAATCGTTAAGACGATTGACTGATCTGCGGACATCGACCGTTTGTCGTGGGGCTCGCCCCACCACAAACTACGAATGGGCGCGATGCTGGATTCGTCTTCTGCGGACGTTTACGCTCTGAGCCGAATCGGGTTTCGCGGTGCGTCGATGTTCTGGAAATCGCATGGCAGCATTCACTCGGCAAACGTGCTCTGTCTGCGGCGCTGTTCTTTCCAATTCCAGTGAAGCCGTGCCGCCGCAATGCGAGACCTGTCGGGCGAAGTCTTCCGAGGGTACGTCGTCCGCGTCCCAGCCTGCTGTCGAGCAAGGCGATCTGACCAAGCCGTTTGTGGAATTGCCGAAGACGGTAATTCTCGGCCGAGGCAGCGACACCGGGAAAAATCCGCTGCATCTGGCGATGACGCTCGACTACGTCCCTTCGGCGGACCCGACCGAACCGACTGCGGCCGCCTCGGATGAACGCGTCGCGAAGAAGGAGCAGGTCGGCCGCTTCCGAGTCGTCAGCATCTTGGGTCGCGGAACCTTCGGTACGGTTTATCGTGCTTACGATCCGTTGCTCGATCGAGAAGTGGCGTTGAAGGTGCCTCGGTTCACGGCCGACGACCGCGAAATGACCGAGCGATTTCAGCGCGAGGCCAAGGCGGCGGCGCGATTGCATCATCCCAACATCGTGACGCTGTATGAGCACGGCTAGACCGACGAAGGCCCGTATCTGGTCTCCGAGTTCGTCAACGGCGTCCCGTTGTCCCAAATGCTGCGCGAGCAACTTCCCGACTTACGGCCGGCGGTGGATTGGGCGAAGCAGATCGCGGAAGGACTGCACTACGCTCACACCGAGGGGATCGTTCATCGCGACGTGAAGCCAGCCAACATCATGATGAATTCCGCCGGCCGGCCGCAGATCATGGACTTTGGGCTGGCGAAGCGAGCCGCAGACATCGAATCGGCAATGACTGTTGAAGGGCAGATCGTCGGCACCCCCAATTACATGTCCCCCGAACAGGCTCGTGGAACGATTGCGGAAGTCGGGCCTCACAGTGATCAGTACAGCGTCGGCGTGGTGCTCTACGAGATGCTGTGTGGCCGTCCGCCGTTTGTGGGAGATCCTTGGACGATCATTTCGCGCGTGGCTAGCGAGCGTGAGAATCCGCCTCCGCTACGTTCGATTCGCCCGGACATTCCACGGGACTTGGAGGCGTGTTGCCTCAAGGCTCTCGAGAAGAGTCCGAAGTCACGCTATTCCAGCATGCAGGCTTTAGCGGACGACTTGGATCACTGGCTGAAGGGGTTGCCGCTGCTCGCTCGGCCGATCGGCCCGGCGGAGCAACTGCTGCGGTGGTGTCGGCAGAATCGCTTGATCGCGTCGATGGGCGGAGCGCTGGCGTTGATCTTTATCACGGCGGCGATTGTCGGCCCGCTGTTGGCCGTGCGATATCAGGACTTGGCCGACATCGCGACTCGCAAAGCGAAGGACGCTAACGAGGCTCGTGATCTGGAAAAGAAAGCCCACCGAGCGACAGAACGTGCGCGGGAACTCGAACAGGCCGCGCGGCTGGCGACCGAGCGGTCGGTCATTGATTCGTACACCGAGACGGGCCTGACCGCTCACCGCAACAACGACCCGCGTGAAGCAATCTTATGGTTCGCCAACGCCGTCGCGGCCTCCGGGATTGTCCGTCGCGTGAGAAACAGAACCGCATCCGGATGCAATCGTGGCTGTCGCAAGTCGCAACTCCCGTGCAAACCTTCGAACCGGTTCCGGGCTGGATGAAGTCGCTGAGCTACCACTCCTCCGGACGATGGTTGTTGAGCCTCGCGACCACGAGGCGAATGTGAGTTGTTGCATGTGTCGACTGGCCAGCGTCAAACGCTGCCGATGGAGGGACCGGTGAGCGCCGCCGCGTTCAGCCCTGACGGCAAGTTGCTGGTGCTGGCGATGGGGCCAGAGGTCGTGGTTCTTGAGTTCGACGTAGATCGGACGCCTACGTCCGATCGTCCGGACGTAGGCGTCCGGACTACGACAACCGAACAAGATCGCTGGATGCACCCGGATGCGGTGAACGAGTTGCAGTTTGGCAAGGACGGCCAATTGCTGGTTGTCGGTGGCGAACACACGGTGCAGGTACGTGATGTTCCTAAGAAGTCGTTTCGCACGGAACCGTTTGAGGTTGGCAGCCAAGTCTTGTCGGCTGCGATGACTTCTGATGGATTCCGGTTCGCGGTGCGCTGCTTCGATCAGAAGGTGCGCGTCTTCTCCTGCGAGATCAATCAATCCCAATCCGAGGCGCTGCTTCCCGCGCAGTCATCCGCTTCCGCATCGAATCTTCGGCCGCTGTTTGTCGGTAACGATCGGCTCGTCGTCAGCGACGATTACAAATCGGTGAGTTGTTGGAACATCGACCGCAAAGAGACCGAATGGACTTACAAACCGGGGCGAGTGCTCGCGTCGGTGATTTCGCCGGATGGAAAGTGGATCGCGCTGGCTGAGGATGCGACGGTCGTGTTGCTGGATGCGGCGACGGGCGAACCGACCGAGGATCCGCTCAAGCACTCGAACCTGGTCGGCGATCTCAGCTTTCATCCGACCAACTCGCGGTTGCTGACGGCGTGCATCGATCACACGGCTCACATTTTTGATGTCCCGTCCGGCAAGCCAGTTGGTCCGGCGATTCCGCACTGCGACTCCGTGCATCGCTGCGCGTGGTCGCCGGACGGTGACTCCTTCGCCACAGTGCATTGGACCGGCGACTTGGTGCGCGTGTGGAAACCGAGCGATCATCAGCAGGAAGAAACGCTGGTGGTGGCTTCGGCGTACTACAGTCCGTTTGTGCGAATCAACGTTCAAGGAGACCGTTGGATGCCCAGTGGTTTCGACAACTGGCGCGATCGCAGCGAAGTGGAAATCGTCGATCTCAAATCGGGAAAGCTTCTCGGACCCAAACTCGCTGGGTTGGGACTGATCAGTGATGCGGACTTTATTCCAAATTCGCCGTTGGTCGTCGTCGTGGGCGGCAGCAAGCTTGAGGATCTAAGACTCAGCTTGCCCGATCAAGAACTGGATGGCCCTAGATTCATCCGCTTCATGAATTCAGAAACGGGCGAGTCCTCTTTCGAGGATGTGAAGTCTCCCTCACAGCCAGTCGCTGTGCGAACCAGTCCCGATGGGCAGACCGTGGTGGTCCTTTGTCATCAAGGCCACTTGCTGTTGCTGGATGCGGCGACCGGTCAACCGCGCGCGGAGCACCAGGCATTTAGCGGCCAGTCGGCGGTGCATGGATTTCTCATTCGCGAGCGCATTCGATTCTCGCCACGCGGCGATCAATTCGCTCTCTGGGGCTGCAACTCATCGGCGGAGTTACGAAAGACCGACACCGGCGAACGCGTGGCCGCGATACAACACGAATCCGAATTCATCCACGATGCCCAGTACTCACCGGACGGGAAACTCGTCGCCACTTGCTCGTCGGACCACTCGCTACGGTTGTGGGACACGGCGACCGGTTCGAGCGCAGGGCCACCGCTGGCGCATTCCGGCTGGGTCTTTAACGCTCAGTTCAGCCAGGATGGCCAGCGATTGCTGACTGCGTCGTCCGACAAGCAGGCGCGCATTTGGGATCTCGCCACGGAAACCGCGATCCTGGCGACTCGCGAGCACGGCGACCAAGTCTTCAGCGTCACCTTCCTGCCTGGCGAAGAACTGTTCCTGGCATCCACACGCGACGGAGAAGTCACCGCTTGGGATGCGAGCCTCGGAAAGATGATTGCTCCCGCGCGACAGATGTCGGGCATGGTTTACCAACTGTCCCGCCACAGCGCTTCGACGCGAGTGATCGCGTCGGGCAGCATCAAGCCGATGCGCAGTTTCGACTGGAACCAATGGATTCCTGAACCCGATACGCGACTCAGCCGCGAAGACGTGCGACGACTCGGAGAAATTCTTTCGCCACAGCGCGTCCACGAAGGGGGCGCGGCGACCAGGCTGACTTCGGCCGAATGGATCGGACGTTGGAAGCAGTTTCGAGAGAAGCATCCCGATGGGCCGGCGCTTCGGATGTCCTCGCTCGGGAAGTAAGCCGGCTCACAGCACGACGCGCCAGCGAGTGGTCGTGGTCGGAACCACTCGCTGGCGCGTCGTGCTAACAGAATCGCTACCCCACTTCCGGATGCACCCAAGGTCCACGATATGGCCGACGCAGCAATTTGTTCGCCCCCGGATCGTTGACGATGACCCCCTTCGCCGCGTCCCACGTCAGTGACCGGCCGAGTTGCATCGACAAATTCGCGAGGATGCAGCTCACCGTTGAGGTATGCCCCTCTTCGATGTCGGCGACCGGTTTGCCTCGCGTCGCGATGCAGTCAAGCAAGTTTTGCATGTGCCGTCGGATCGCTGGGGCGACATGCTTTTCGAGATCCTTCTCGGTCTTGTCTTCGGGATATTGGTCCAGTTCCATCGTCACGTCTTTGTGGATCGCCTCGCCACTGTTCGGGAGGAAGTCGTAGCTGTTGACGCTCGCCTTGAGCGTCCCCTTCTCGCCGTAGAACGTCGCGCTCCAGGGATACTTTGGATCGGGAGATGAGCCCCATGTTCGATGCTGCCAAACGACGTTGACGTTGTCGAACTCGAACGTCGCGGTCTGCGTGTCTGAGATATTCGCCTTGCTGTTCTTGTCCATCAGGATGCCGCCGGTCGAACTGACCGTCTTCGGCCAGCCGAGTCCCGCCATCCAACGGACCATGTCGAGCATGTGAATGCACATGTCGCCGACAATGCCGTTGCCGTATTCCATGAACGCTCGCCAGCCGCGCGGATGCACGATCGAGTTGTACGGTCGCAGCGGAGCCGGCCCCGTCCACATTTCGTAGTCGAGGTATTCCGGCGGCGTGCTGTCCGGCAGGTTCGAGCGGTTGCGCATGTGGTAGTAGCAGTAAATCTCAATCAGCCCGATCTTGCCGAGCTTCCCTTCCTGAATCAGCTCGCGAGCCTCCGCCAAGTGCGGCGTACTGCGTCGCTGAGTCCCCACCTGCACGACTCGGCCATGCTTCCGAGCCGCCGCCAGCATCGCCTGACTCTCGACGATGTCCACGCTCGTCGGCTTCTGGACGTAGATGTCCGCTCCCGCCTTCACCGCTTCGATCATCGGCAGCGCGTGCCAATGATCCGGCGTCGCAATCTCGACGATGTCGAGGTCCTTCTCCGCGAGCATCTTTCGATAGTCGGAGTACAACCGCGGAATCTTCTTCGACACCTGCCGCGAGGCGACGATCTCGCCCGCCTCGGCGAGCATCTTCTTGTCGACATCGCACAGCGAGACGACCTCGACGGGAGAAATCTGAATCAGCCGCAGCAAGTCTGACTTGCCGTACCAACCGGTCCCGATGAGCCCGACACGCTTCGGCTTCGGCTCGGCCGCGAACGCGGCAGGAAGCAAGGGCAGAAACGAACTCAAAGCGACGCTGCCGGCACCGGCTTTCAAGAATTGACGACGTTTCTTGAGCAGGCTCCTTCAAGGTAGTTGCACCCGAACAAATTAGGGCTGTAAGTCCGGCAGCTTCGCCTTCGCCTCTTTGCCGTGGTCTTTCAGAGTCATCTTGATCAGGGCTGTTTGCTTCTGCCCACCGAAGCTGGCGTTCAACTCTTGCTGCATTCCGGCCAGACCGAACGGCACGTCTTTGTGGCGGAAGACTCGGTGAGTCATGCCAAACTTTGTGTTGGCAAATTCAATCTCGTTGTGACCGCTGACCACCAAGCATTCCAAGTCTCCCTGCTGCCAACTGATTTTTTCCTTGGCATCCTCGGTCTTGAGATTCTGCTTCGGCCCCGCCATCAGCATCGCGAAGATCGGGTCTTTGAGTTCCATCGAGTCCACCGCCTCGGCGTCGTTCGTGCCGATCTTCACCCAGCGTTTGACCGCTTTGCTCAGCGGGTCTTTGCCAATTCCAAATTCGTCTTCCGGCACGAGCAACCGCCACGTCGTTTTGGGAAACAGATTCGCCTCGCTCGACTGTTCCATTTCGAGGAACCGGCATTGCTTGCCCGAGTGAAACGCTTGCCCGAGTGAAACGCTTGCCCCACCGACCGCACCGACCAGGCCGGCACATACTCTTGCCCGTTGACCTTCACGTTTACATTGAACTCGATCCAGCTTCCGTCCTTCGGCAGCGTCTGAATCAACGCCCCCAACTTCGGCTCATCGGCGATGGCCGCGTTGACGACGAGCAACATCGAACCCAGTGCTATCGCGTGGGCAATGGCTCGCAAGGAAGAACGACGACCCATGATGTGACCTCGTGAGAAATTGAAGTGTTAGTTCGCGACGTTGGCAGCATAAATGAATCGGCGGCCTGACCGGTAGCCAGCCGTGATGATGTCCGTGCCGAGTCTCCCATTGGCAGGCCGTTCGTCGTGGAGTTCCGTCGGTGGAAACCGTGGCTGTCTGTGCGTAGATTGCCTTTCACTGTTGTTTGCAGGCGAGGCTCATTCATGCATGATCCCAATCAATCCAATCCGCTGGGATCAGCCAGCTCGTCGGGATCTGCTTCAGAGCCAAACGAGGTGCCACAATCTCTGTCGGAGACGAACGCTCCAACATTCATTCATCAGACGCAGTTGGAATCGAAGAACGACGGTTCTGAGGTCGCGTCGTCCAACACCAGTTCGGTGGCCGTCGGTGCGATGTTGGGGCCGTACCAGCTTGCTCGGAAGCTGGATCAGGGTGGGATGGGGGCCGTCTTCGAGGCTCGGCATACGAAGTTGAAGAAGACGTTTGCGGTGAAGGTGTTGCCGCCGGAGATGATGAAGACCCCCGCCATTGTCGCTCGGTTTGAGCGGGAGATGGAGGCGGTTGGGGCGCTCGATCATCCGCACATCGTGCGAGCGACCGATGCCGGAGAGTTCAACGGGACTCAATTTCTGGTGATGGAGTTCGTCGAAGGGGCGGACCTGTCGCAGCTCGTGAAACGAGACGGTCCGTTGCCGGTCGATGTCGCGTTGGAGGTCATCCGACAAGCGGCGCTCGGCTTGCAGCACGCTCACGAGCATGGCCTCGTCCATCGGGACATCAAGCCCTCGAATTTGTTGATGGCGTCTACGTCACCAGCACGACGCGCCAGCGAGTGGTCCGAACCGACCGGAGAATCCAACCACTCGCTGGCGCGTCGTGCTGGTTTCACGATCAAGATTCTCGACCTCGGACTGGCTCGGCTGGGGGGTGACGATTCGCCGTCGGGGTTGACGTCGTCGGGGCAGTTGTTGGGGACGCCGGACTACATGGCTCCGGAGCAGTGGGACGACACGCGGTCGGTCGATGCGCGAGCGGACTTGTACTCGCTGGGGTGTACGCTGGCGTTTTTGCTGACGGGGAAGGCTCCGTTCGACAACGGCAAGCAGCGGTCAGTGCTACACATCATGAAGGCTCACGCCGACGCGGCCGCTCCCGATCTGACCGCGCTGCGGCCGGAGGTCTCGGCGGAGGTGAATGCTCTGTTCCAGCGGTTGATGGCGAAGCGTCCCGAAGAGCGTTTTCAATCTGCCGCCGAAGTCGTCGCCGCGCTGGAGTCGCTCAAAGGCCATCGCGCAGGGTGGGTCGAGTCATCGAGACCCACCGTTGCCGATGCCCCAAGTGGTGGGTCTCGCGGACTCGACCCACCCTACGGAGACAGCCGCACGTCGCTCGACGTCGTTCGCGCGAGCGACTCGACCGCCACCACGGACATCACTCGCGAGTCCGGCATTCCTGTCGCGGAGCGACAGGGCTACGTGGACGCATCGACCACGAGCATCCTCGCGCCGCGGGTGTCGTCGCGCAAAACCAGCACGACGCGCCAGCGAGTGATCCTGGCCGTCAGCCTGTTGGCGTTCGTGGTTCTCGGCGTGATCGTCATCAAGATCACCAAGAAAGATGGTTCCACGTTGGAAGTGGTCGTCCCCGACGACACGAAAAAGGTCGAGATCACCGAGTCCTCGGACGGTAGCCGCGTTCGCCAGAACGCGGGGGATGCGGACAATCTCCCGGCGACGTTCACCA
>SXKJ01000155.1 GCA_005778115.1 Planctomyces sp.
CGATCCATGAGCCAGATTCCTTTCTGACTGAAGCGTTTTCAGTTGGTCCTGTTAGGAATCTGGCTTTTCTTTTCTCTCCTTCGTTTCTGAAACCCCACTTTCTTCGACGCCAAATCGTTCACGGCGTTGCCCAACGGGGCTGGAAATTGCGCAACTTCAAAACTGACTGTTCGCGGTCGTTCGCTCCGCAGTAGGGGCCGAAGCCGTGTCTTCACGCCTTTTGCTGGATATCTTCACGCGACGGGATCGAACGCTGTCGCTCATCGCTTTCCAGGAGCCGCTCGCATGTCGCGAATGATGCTTTGCCTCTGCTTGGTTGGATGCTTCTCGCTCACGATCGCTGCGGCTGCCGACAAGCCGAACATGGCCAAGTCAAACGGCAATCGGCTGACGTATCTCGATGAGCCATGCAATCCGTGGTATCCGCATCGCGACTTCCCGAAGCTGACGACTCCCATGTGGGTCGGCGAAGAGGGAGTCGAGGCGGTCGTGATCCTCGGCATCGACGACATGCGTGGGCATGAGAAGTGGGAGGCGTATCTCCGGCCGATCCTCAATCGGCTGAAACAAATCGACGGCCGCGCGCCGGTCAGCATCTTTACTTGCTCGATCGACCCGAGGCATCCGCACTTGCAGCAATGGCTTGAAGAAGGGCTGAGCCTGGAGATTCACACGATCGACCACCCGTGTCCGTTGCTGAAGGACGGCGATCTGGCGAAGGCGAAGTCCACGGTCGATCGCTGCATTGATCTGCTCAACGAAGTGCCGAACAACAAGCCGGTCTGTTTTCGGATGCCCTGCTGCGATTCGCTCAATACGCTCAGCCCGCGCTTCTACACCGAGATTTTCAACAAGACGACGGAGTTGAGTGTGGGGAGTGGGGAGGGGGGAGCGAAGAAGGGGGGCAACTTCCTGTTGGCCAATTCATCGGTCATGCAAGTTTTCACGTCCGATGATCCCGCCCTGCCGCGCGAACTGGTCCTGGAAGCCGTCGCTGCTTCCAACTCCCCACTCCCCACTCCGAACTCCCGACTCACCCGCGAGCGTTTCAAAAAGTACCTGCCCACCGATCGCTTCTTCACGAACTCCATCGAGAACTACCCGTACCCGTTCGTGGTCGACCGGCTGTGCTGGGAGTTCCCCTGCGTCGCTCCGAGCGACTGGGCGGCTCAGCATTTTCACAAGCCGGACAATCCGCAGACGATCGAGGACTGGAAAGCGGCGCTCGACTGCACCGTGATCAAGCAAGGGGTCTATTGCCTCGTCTTCCACCCGCACAACTGGATCAAGCCGGAACAAATCAACGAACTCATCGACCACGCTGTCACCAAGCACGGAAAGAAGATCAAGTTCCTGAACTTCCGAGAGGCGGTGGAACGGCTCAACAAGAATGTTGCGTTTGGAGGATTGCGAGATTCGTCGAACGGCGGCGACGCGAATGTTCGTTTTGCCGACCTCAGTCGCGACGGCCTGCTAGATGTCCTAAGGCTTGGCAAGAGTTCGTTTCGCATGCGAATTTGGGAGCCGACGAATAACTCGTGGTTGAATGCGAGTGCCTTGCCCAGCCTATTTGAAAAAACAACGACTTGGCTGAAACGATTTGACGCGCATGATGAGCTACCTCGAAACGTCCCAAAACCAATCGAAGGTCGCGACGACGGCATCCGATTGGTTGACCTCGACGAAGACGGCCACGACGACATCGTCTTCTCGAATCACGAGCGGTACGGCATCTGGCTGTGGGAGTCGCTGAAGACGGGCTGGTCGCGCGAGGTGCTTTCCGGCCAGCGCGGCGACAAGCTGGCCGAGCAAGAGTTGCCGCCGATTGTGCGGGCGGATGGGTCGAACAACGGGTTCTGGGTGCATGCGCGGCAGCTCGTGTGGATGAACGAGGACACGGCGAAGTCGAAAGACCTCGTCGAGCGGCGGTCGTTCGACCAACTGCTGGCCAACGAGACTCCCGGCCCGAAGTTGCCCGAAGCCTCGCTGAAAATGATGCAGGTCAAGCCGGGCTACCGAGTCGAACTGGTCGCCGCCGAACCGCTCGTCCGTGCCCCCGTCGCCTTCGATTGGGGACCGGACGGAAAACTCTGGGTCGCTGAGATGGCCGACTATCCGCTCGGCGTCGGCGAAGGGGAAGAAGCGGACGGCGAGGACAGTGTGGTGCGACGCTCCGCGTCGCAAACTCACGACGCGGAGCGTCGTGCCACACTGTTGAAACAAGCCGGCCACAAGCTGGGTGGCGGCCGCGTCCGCTTCCTCGAAGACACCGACGGAGATGGCAAGTACGACAAGTCGATCGTGTTCCTCGACAAGCTCAACTTCCCCAACGGCGTCATGCCGTGGCGAGACGGAGTGCTCATCTCCGCCGCGCCGGATGTGCTGTTCGCTCGTGACACAAATGGAGACGGTCGCGCGGATGGAGTGAAAGTTCTGCTCACCGGCTTCGGCGAAGGAAACCAACAGCACCGAGTCAACGGATTCAGTTGGGGCCTCGACAACATGGTCCACTGCGCCAACGGCGACAGCGGTGGACAAATCAAAGTCGTCAGCACCGTAGGGTGGGTCGAGTCATCGAGACCCACCAATCCGGACGATGCAAAATCCAAAGACGGTGGGTCTCGCGGTTCGACCCACCCTACGAATTACATCGGCAAGGTCATCGACATCCGTGGCCGAGACTTCCGCTGGAATCCGGACACCGGAGAACTCGACCCGACCTCCGGGCAAACTCAATTCGGCCGCAACCGAGACGACTTCGGCAACTGGTTCGGCAACAACAATGCGAACCCGATGTATCACTTCGTGCTCGACGACTATTACACCCGCCGCAACCCGCACGTCGCTGCGCCCGATCCACGCAAGCAAGTCTCAATCACGCCGGGACCAAGCCCGGTCTTCCCGATCAGCCGCACGCTCGCACGGTTCAATGACTTCGCGATGGCCAACCGGTTCACGTCCGCGAACAGCGCGATGGTCTATCGGGATGATTTGCTGTTCCGTAGCCCTGTCGCTCCGCGACAGGAAAGCCGCACCGGCCCCGACTCCCCATCGCCAGCCGATTCTCCGAAGAAAGTCGATGTCCGTTCGGCTGATCCTGTCGCGGAGCGACAGGGCTACGTAGCGCACGTCTTCATCTCCGAACCGGTCCACAACCTCGTGCATCACGAGGTCATGACGGCCGACGGCGTGACCTTCACTAGCCGGCGGGCGGAGGACGAGCAGCAATCGGAATTCTTCGCCTCGCGAGACAACTGGTTCCGGCCGACGCAGCTCAAGACCGGCCCGGACGGAGCGCTCTACATCGCCGACATGTACCGCCAAGTCATCGAGCACCCGCAGTACATCCCCCCCGCCCTGCAAGAAAAGCTCGACCTGCGAGCGGGACACGACAAGGGGCGGATTTATCGCGTGATACCGGCCGACGGATTCGTCAAAATGACGGTTCCGTGGCCGATGGATAAGGCCAGCGACAAGGAGCTTATTCGCACACTCTACAGTTCAACCGGCACCGTTCGGGATTTAGCTCACCGAATGCTGTTGTGGCGATATTCCGGGCAAGACGCAAAGTCGATCGTCACGGCATTGCGAAAGACGGCCCTTGAAGAGGAAGTCAATGAGACCGAAGTTCGAGGAAGCGTTGGACTATCATGGTCACATTCTTCTCCGCACGGTCGTCTCCATGCGTTGTCGTTGCTCGACGCGTTCCACTCGCTGACAGTCGATGACCTCTCACGAGCATTGCGAGACAAGCATCCGGCTGTCCGTCGCCGAGCGTTGCAAGCAGTCGAGAGCGTCGACGGCGACCTGCCCGATCCGCTCATCAACCAGCTTTCGGGAATGGGCCGCGATCCCGATCCGTTCGTGCGGATGCAGTTCGCGTACACGCTGGGGCATCCGAAGTTCGCGTCGCTTGGAAACGAACTCGGCAAGCTGCTGTATCGCGAGCGAAACGAAAAGTACCTCGTCGCGGCGGCGATGAGTTCGATTCATGCAAAAAACGTCGCCAGCGTCGTGGCCAACGTGTTCGAGTCGGCCGGCAAAGAACCGTTGCCGCCGCAGTTGGCGAGCACGTTGCTCGGCCTGGCTTCGACGCTGGGGAACGATCAAGCGTTGCTCAGCTTGATCGAGTACGTCTTGAGCGGTGCGGCAACCTCCGAGTCGCAGCCGATTGTGCTGGCTCAGATGCTCGACAATCTGGAACGCCGCAAGACGTCTTTGGCCGAATTGAAGGAGGTCGATCCGCAACGGCTCGCGAGGGCACAGCAGCAGTTGGCGAGCCGGATTGATACGGCGCGGGAAGTCATTGCAAAGTGCAGAGTGCAGAGTGCAAAGTGCAAAGTGGAAGACGTGGTCTTCGTTTTGCCGTTGCTGGGCCGTGATTCCGCAAAACGTGGCGACGATGCAAAACTCGTCGGCGAGTTGTTGGTCCCGCAGTCGCCTGTGCCGGTGCAGACGGCGGTGGTCGCGACGCTGGCTCGGATTAATCACGAAGCCTCAGCCACCGCGTTGCTGAGCGGTTGGCGAACTTTCACTCCGGCGCTGCGGACGCAGGTGCTCGATGCATTGCTCAGCCGGCCGAATTGGACGGGGACACTTTTGGATCAGCTCGAAGCCAAGTCGATCGCGCCCAGCGATATCGACGCGACGCGACGACAACGGCTGACGGCTCACGCGAACAAGGATCTCCGCGAGCGAGCGGCGAAGTTACTGGATGTCTCGGTCAACACGGATCGGCAAAAGATGGTCGCCGAGTTCGCTGTGAAGCTGAAAGAACTCAACGCGGCAGGCGATGCGGTCAGCGGGTCCGAGGTCTTCAAGAAGCGGTGTGCGACGTGTCACAAGCTCAAGGAGATCGGCACGTCGGTCGGTTCGGACCTGATGTCGCTGACCGACAAATCGACCACCGCACTGCTGACGGCGATCCTTGACCCGAACAAGGCGGTCGAAGCGAAGTTCCTGGCGTACACCGCGGTCAACAAGCAAGGGCAAACATTCTCCGGCCTGATCGCCGCCGAGACCGGCAACAGCATCACGCTGATGGCCGCCGACGGCAAACAGCACACGCTGTTGCGAGCGGACCTCGACGAGTTCATCAGTTCGGGGAAGTCATTCATGCCTGAAGGACTGGAGAAGGATGTATTGCCGCGCGAGTTGGCTGACGTCATCGCGTTCGTTCAATCTAGCGGCCCGCCTCCCAAGAAGTTCGACGGCAACCAGCCCGAGCCTGTGACCGCCGACGCGAGCGGCACGCTCAAACTGCTCGCGACCAACGCCGAGATTTATGGCAAGACGCTGGTCTTCGAGCCGCCATTCAAAAACCTTGGGTTCTGGGGCAGTGTCGATGATCGGGCCGTCTGGACGATCAACGTCTCGAAGGCGGGTAAGTACTCGATCCGTCTGAATTACGCTTGCGACAACGGCACGGCCGGCAACGACGTCGTGTTTGACGTCGCAGAACAATCGGTCAAAGCGAAGATCGTCGGCACCGGCTCGTGGGAGAATTATCAAACGGCAATTCTTGGCGAGTTGAATTTGCCCGCCGGTCAGCATCGCCTGACCGTCCGCGCGACGGAGACACTCAAGAATCATCTGATGGATTTTAAGGAACTGCGTTTGGTGCCGGAATAGGTTGAGATAACAGCCATCAGCCATCCGCTTTCGGCCATCAGCCGGAAATGTCCGGCTGATGGCTGTGGGCTGAAAGCTGATGGCCGTTATTTCACTTTTGCGAGCCTCCGCTAGACTGCCACGCCTCTTGGAAATCGACATCGTGTGAAAGAAACGAAACTTATGACGACTGCTGAATTAACCTCGCTGAATTGGACTTCCCTCGCCGACCGCGTGCTGGCTGGTGGCGATATCACTCGCGCCGAAGCGATCGCGATTCTGACCGCTCCTGACGACGACGTCCCGGCGATGATTGCTGCCGCGTTTCGGATTCGGCTAAAGCACTTTGGGCACAAGGTTCACTTCTACTACTTGAAGAACGCCAAGAGCGGCCTCTGTCCGGAAGACTGCGGGTATTGCTCGCAGAACATCGACTCTGAAGCGGAGATCAACCGCTATCCGATGCTCAACGAGCGGAAGCTGATGGAAGGTGCCGCCGCCGCCGCGAGCTTGCAGGCGCGGACGTACTGCATCGTGGCCAGCGGACGCGGCCCGTCGGATCGCGAAGTCGCACACGTCGCCAACGTCGTCAAGAAAATCAAAGACGAGCACGGTCTGCACATCTGCTGTTGCCTGGGTCTGCTCACGCCAGAGCAAGCGATGACGTTGAAAGAGGCCGGCGTCGATCGCATCAACCACAATCTCAATACGAGCCGCCGGTTCTACGAGCAGATTTGCTCGACGCATTCGTTCGACGACCGCCTGGCCACGCTGCGAACCGTGCGCGAGTCGGGTATGGAACTCTGTTGCGGCCTGATCGCTGGCATGGGCGAGGAGCACGCCGACCTGATCGACATCGCGCTGGAAATGCGCGGCATGAAAGTCGAGTCGATCCCGGTCAACTTCCTGAACTCGATCGAAGGGACGCAGCTTGAGCGCGTCCGCGAACTCAACCCGCGCTACTGCCTGAAGGTGCTCTGCCTGTTGCGTTTCACAAACCCGACGGTGGAACTTCGCATCGCCGGCGGCCGCGAGATCAACCTCCGCTCGCTGCAAGCGATGGGGCTGTATGTGGCCAACTCGCTGTTCGTCAGCGACTACCTGACGACGAAAGGGCAACCCCCGGAACTCGACTTCCAGATGGTTGAAGACCTCGGCTTCGAAATCATCACCGGCGACCACGAATCACATAAGCTGTGGAAGGACCGGCGGGAGACGGCGGGTGAGCTTGCCATTGCGGGGTCTTGTGGGGCGAGCTGTTGAATATGATTCACGAGGAGTTCCCTACTCTTTTTTGGCCCGTTCCTAATCACGTTCGCACGTTGGAGAGCACGTTGTGAAGAGTCGGCCGCAAAAAAAGTCGAGGACATTTCGGAAGCGCGCTGCGGGTCGTGGAAGACTTGTCCGTTTTGGCCGAAGTCAAGTAGGCCTGCGGCGCGTAAGGCTTGTAACCGGTGAGAACAATACCGAGCAGGTCACACTAAAAACTGTTTACCCGACAATTGAGGTGCATGGCGATCAAGGTGGGATTCTACAACACTTGCGAGAATTAGGCGTTCTGCTGGACGATATTTACCTCGGACCTGAACATCCTCGATGTGTGGTTGTGGCACCGAGAGTGCTAAGCGAAAAGCAACTTGACTCTCTCCGGCACGCTTACTGTATTGAGCTACATAACCGACGATTGCCCCACCAATCGCCCGAAATAATCGCTTGCAAAATGACGTTTTTGCAAAATTATCGTTCCGGTTTGCAGCCTTTGCAGCGTTTGCAGAAGGTGGAATTGCATGACTTGATAAGGACTCTGGAATCGCAAAAACGAAACGGACAAGAGCTAATTGGTAAGCGTGAGGCGGCCAAACGCCTTGGTGACATGGGAGCGAAGGCAAAGCCAGCGATTCGATCGCTGATTGCAGCGTCGCATTCAAGCGACATCACCCTTGCAAACCTTTCCCTGCGAGCGCTGGAAGCAATCCGTTCCGAAGGGAACAACTAGCGTCGACTCTTACCGACCTCTTTTTCCCGCACGCAATTTCGGCAGCGAAGTGAGGTCGATTCCTGCAGAGTCTGTTGCTGAATCGCGAGTGTTCTTTGCCGCAGAGCGGCCTCCGAAGATCGCCGTGGTCTTCCGCCCACGGATTGCGTGACGAACAAAGTTTGTCGCCGAGCAACCATTGAACGCCTTTGGAGTGCCCCTTCCTTCGCGCCGACTGGCAACCTCTTGGAAGCCACGTATCATGCTTGCGGTTGTCCTGATCATCGGGCGAAAGCACTCATGCAAGTCGTTCTCGGAAGCGCTGGGTCGAAAGCCTCATTGGACGAGATTGTTAGCCAATCGCCGCTGGATGAAGTTGAAATCGTCGATGCCGACGGCAATGCGCTCGCTTACGTGGTTCCGTCGCCCATACCGGGCGACGAGACTTACGCCAAGTTTGAGGCGATCTTTCAAAGCCATGCCGACGTTCTCAATCGCCGTGCCGCGAATTCGTCACCGGGAGTTTCCACGCAAGAAATGCTGGCCAATCTCGAACGCGAAGAACTGCTTCAATTGCTTGGTGAATTTTGCGCCGCATGTCCTGACGTACGCTTCGGCCAATTGATCGCAAATATGGCGGTCGTGGCTCGCGGGGCGGAACCGAACGCCGTGTGGGATATGGAAGACGACGAACTGCTCGTCGCCGTGCGGAGCCAACTCGAATTATTTCGCGCACGTCGCGTCCAGCGTTCGTTTATGTCGAACATTTGAGGCATCGCATGACACTAATACCATCGCACTCCACCGAACCGACTTTCGATGACCGCTTGCGGCTGTTGTTTGATGAGGCGGAGGATGCCGATTCGGAGCGGTGCTTGTCGTGGGTGTCGGCGTTGTTGGCGGAGTCTCCGTCGGCGGACGCTTCGCTCGTGGGATTGGAGCGCTTGCTGCGAGCGGTGCCGGATCGGCGCGAATTGTTTTGGCAACTGCTGCATTCGCCGCGAGCCATCGAAGTCTTGCTCACCATCTTCGCGGCGAGTCCGTATCTAACGGACCTGTTGCTATGCGAACCGTCGTTGCTGTCGCAGTTGACGCAGCCACAATTGCTCCGCGAACTGCGCAGCCGGCCGGAGTTCTTTGACGCGGCCATGCTGGCGGTGAATGAGGCGGCCTCTGAGAACGAACGAACGATTGCGTTGCGCGACTTTCAACACGGAGAGCTGTTACGAATCGGCGTTTGCGATTTCTTGGGGTTATTCGATCTGCGCTCGGTGACGAATCAGTTGTCGCTGCTGGCCGATGCGACTGTGCAAGCGGCGTTGCGGGTGATTGGTGAGCGTGAAGGGGTCGGGAGTTTTATTCAGGCCGCCGTTCTGCCTGGGGATCAACCGCTCGATGACGACGGCGGCCTGAAAAGGAATCCCGACCCCGTGGCTTACGGCTTCGCGGTGCTCGCGCTCGGCAAGCTCGGTGGCGAGGAGTTGAATTACAGCTCGGACATCGACCTCGTCTTTGTGTGCGATGGCGATCCAGCTCAGTTCCTGGAGCTGGTGCAACGGTTGACGAAGGTGCTGTCGGACGTGACCTCACACGGGATTCTGTACCGAGTCGATCTGCGTCTGCGGCCGTGGGGGAACGCGGGGCCGCTAGTCGCATCGGTTGAGACGTATCTGGATTACTTGCGGCAGCAATCTCAGTTGTGGGAGCGGCAGGCGTTGTTAAAGGCTCGCGTGATTGCGGGGGACTTCGCCGTTGGCCAGCGATTCCTCGAACAAGCTCGGCCGTTGATTTTCAGTGCGTCGGCCGAGGATGTGCGGCGCAGCGTCTGGCAGGCGAAGCAGCGGATTGAGCAAGACCTCAAGCGCAAAGGGAAAGCGGCGGGCGAAGTGAAGCTCGGAGCCGGCACCATTCGCGATGTTGAGTTCGTCGTGCAATGCCTGCAACTGCAACATGGCGGCGAAGTACCACAGGTGCGGAGCATCAACACGCTTGATGGACTGGTGCGACTGGCTGAGGGGGGCTTCCTGCGTGCGGACGAGTACCGCGAACTTTCGTCCGCCTATCTGTTGTTCCGCGTCATCGAGCATGGCCTGCAACTGAAACACAGCCGTCAAACGCACTGGTTGCCGACCGATCCGGTCGAGTTGGAATTGCTCGCGCGGCGACTCGACTTTCCGTCGGCCGAACAACTGACGACGCATTTTCAGCAGCATCGCTCGGCCGTGCGGCGCATCTTCGAAAAATACGTGGGCGGTGCGAACGGATCGTCTCCGGACGCGACCAACAATATTCCGAGGCACGAAGTGTCGTCGGTCAGATCCGTTGCCGAGCAGCTTCCACGTTCACAAATCTGGAATCGACTGTCTGAAGACAACCCGCTCATCGTCGATTGGCGGCCAGCCTCGGCGGATCGCGGCGAAGTGACCATTGCGGGTTTCGATCAGTTGGGCGACCTGTCGATGATGTGCGGACTGCTGTTCGTGTATGGCTTCGACATCGTCGAGGGGGATGCATTCACGGAAGAGCGGACTGCTGATTCGCAGTCCCCGTTGCGATTCGTGAATTCATTTGTGGTTCGACGGCGTGAAGTGCCAGGAAATCCGGCATCCGTAGGGTGGGTCGAGTCATCGAGCCCCACCGAGTCGGCGCACCGGATGGTGGGTCTCGATGACTCGACCCACCCTACCAACCTGCATCGCGAATTGTTGGAACTGCTCAATCAGGCGCGGACTGGAAGTCGCCGCGAAGCGCAGGCGAGGTTCGCCAAACGCGTTTCCGAAGCGTTGCCGACGGCTCGGCCAACCGGTCCCGTGCATTCGCCGGTCGAAATCGAATTTGATAACGACTCGCATCCAGACATGACGCTCATCCGCATTGCCTCCGATGACACCAGCGGATTCTTGTACGAGCTGACCAACTCACTGGCGCTGCTGGGCATCGACATCCGGCAGATGTCGATTCGCACCGACGGCTCGCGTGTGCGTGACACGTTGTTGGTCACGGACGACTCCGGCCGCAAGTTATTGGACGAGCAGCGTCAGCAAGTGCTCCGCACGGCGGTCGTCCTCATTCAACACTTCACCGATTTGTTGCCGCAGTCGCCCGACGCCGAAGCCGCGTTGCTGCACTTCCAAGAATTGCTTGAACGAGAATTGCTGGAAGCGGATTGGTTGAAGCGGCTCACTTCGCTGCAACGGCCGGAGGTATTGGCCGCGCTCGCGAAGTTGCTGGGCGTGAGCGATCTGCTGTGGGAGGATTTTCTCCGCTTGCAGCATGCGAACTTGTTTCCGGTCGTGACCGACATCGCCGGTCTGCGGCAGGACAAGCCACGAGCGTTGTTAGCAAAGGAACTTGCCACCGAGCTGGTTTCGAGTCAGACGTTTGCGGAATGCTGCGAGCGGCTCAACGCCTTCAAAGATCGGGAGATGTTCCGCATCGACATGCGGCATGTGACCGGGATCGTCCCTGACTTCATCGAGTTCGCCGGCGAGCTGACCGAACTTGCTGAAGCAGTCATCGCCTCCGCGTGCGAGATTGCAGAGCGAGAGGTCATCGCGAGACAGAGGAGGCCACACACGCCCCCGGCTTACTGCGTCGCCGCTCTCGGCAAGCTTGGCGGACGGGAAATTGGATTCGCATCGGACATTGAATTGCTGTTCGTCTTCGACGGTCCTGCGCCGTCTGACTTTTGCGAGCGGCTGGTCGAACTGTTTCAGCAGACGATTCAAGCCAAGCGTGCCGGCATCTTTCAAATCGACTTGCGTCTGCGACCTCACGGGCAAGCCGGCAATTTGGCGGTGTCGCTCGACGAGTTCACGCGATACTTCGCGGCGGACGGCGCGGCGTGGCCGTTCGAGCGGCAGTCACTCATCAAACTGCGTCCCATTGCGGGTGATGCCGCATTTGGCGAGACCGTGCTTCATCGACGCGATGAGTTGTTATTCGGTCCCGTCCGTTGGGAAGTCGCTCCCGTCCGAGCCATGCGCGAACGGCAAGCGCGGCAGCATGTCCAAGTCGGCACGTTCCACGCGAAGCTGAGCCCCGGCGCACTCGTCGACGTCGAATACCTGGTGCAGTTGCTGCAACTCACGCACGGAGAACGACAGCCGGGCGTGCGTCTCCCCGGCACCCTCGACGCACTTGCCGAGTTGTCGCAGAGAAACTTGATACCGAGCACCGCTACGGAATCGCTGCGTGCGGCGTACCTCTTCTTTCGTCGCCTGATCGACGCTCTGCGCATGGCTCGCGGCACCGCCGACGATCTGACAATGCCACCCGCAGACTCCGAAGATTTGGCTGGTCTCGCGCGCCGGCTGAATGTCACCTCCACAGACCTGATCCAACTTACCGAGCAACACGCCGCTGACGTTCGCGCGTGGGGCTGGTCGCTCGGCTGGCCGATCTCGCCTTCGTAGGTCAGGCTTTTCAGCCTGACCTGATCGAGGTTGAATGCCGATGACAATTTCGGTCAGCCTGGAAAGGCTGACCTACTTGGCTTGCTTCGTCGCGAACGAGACTTGCCGAAAATGTGCCGACTGGCAGGCATCGTAGACGCGGATGACATCGCCCAGCGGGACGGGGCCATCGATATCAAGAATCACCGGAATCTCCGGTGTCGTCTCGGCAAGAGCCAGCAACGTCGTTCGCAGCGAGGGTTCGTCGGAGTACTCGCTATCGTTGAGTTCTACGACCGTGACATCGTCTGCTCGACGATGCAATCGCAACCAAACTTCGCCGAATGGCCGCTCGACGATGATCGGTGCAGCCGCCTCGACCGCTCCGGCCGCCAGCTCGGTCGGCAAGTGCGACTCCACCGTCTGACCGGCGGACGCGCATACGAAGAAGATCAATAACTGAAAGATGACGTCGATCATCGGCGTCATCGACGTGTTCTCAACTTCGTGGCGGTGAGTGGGGATTCGCATGACTGTGATTCAGGTTTTGGTGAGCGGGGCGGCGTCAGCCCCCCGGTCTGGGATCTAATCACCGGGGGGCTGATGCCGCCCCGCTCGCCTGGGTCATTCGTGGATCACTGCGAAGCCGAGCTTGCGGATGCCGAGCTTCGCGCAGGTCAGCATTAACGGTTCGATCTCGCTGTAGGGGATGCGAGCGTCGGCTCGCAGTCGGACTTCGATCTCGGCGGCCTTTTCCGGAGTTTGTGCCGCTGCGAGCAGTTGCTGTTCGATTGCCGCTCGCTCGGTCCGTTGATTGCCGAGCAGCCAGGCACGCTCGGCAGTGATCGTGATCACGAATCGGCGTGGTGAAGCGGGGGGCTGATCCTGAGCCATCGTGGCTTTGGGCAACGTGACCTTCTCGTTCGCGTCACTGCGGACGATGTACGTTGCGGCCAGGAAAAAAATGATTAGCTGAAATACGACGTCGATCAGTGGCGTGATGTCGAAGCTCAATCCCAGTTTTCGGCCGCGTGTTGGAATTCTCATGGTCTGTCCCACATCCTCACGCCGATTCTGGTTTTCGTTCGCTCTTCGCGATGACTTTCGCTTGCGAGGCGGCTGCCGCCGTGCCGGGATTCTCAAGCTGCATCTCAGTCGCAGGCTTTCCGCGAAGGCTGCTGCTCGCCTTTGCCCGTTCAGTGCGCGGTTCGGAGAGCGCGATGCGTTTGTAATCGGCGAAGACCGCCTCGGCCGTCAGCGATCCGTCCGCGATCAACTGGTCAATGCGATTGCGAAAGTGAGCGAACGCTGCCAGCGCGGGGATCGCAACGCACAAGCCTTGTAACGTCGTGACGAGCGCCTTGTAGATGCCCGGTGCGAGTTCGGAGACCTGCGGGTTCGCCTTCTGCTCAAACTCCATGAAGGCGAGGATCATGCCCCAGACGGTGCCCAACAATCCGAGCATTGGCGCAATCGTGCCGATCACCGACAGGTACTCGATCTTGCGATACAGCCGCGCGGATTGCTCAACCGCCGCGTCCTCGAGCGCCTTCTCCACAGACTGATAGCCGAGGTCCGTTTCCCGCAGACCCGCCGCCAGCACATAAGCCAAAAAGCTCGGATGAAACTGACACTGCTGCCGAGCCTCCTCGAAATGCCGCAAGCCCAGATGATGATGAATCGAATCGGCCAGCCCCGGTGGGATCAGTGCGTTGTGTCTCAAACTGATGAGATGCTCGACGATCAGCGAGACCATCACAAAGCTCAGACCGGTGATGATGTAGCCGATCGTCCCCCCCGCCTCGAACAATTCGCCGAGGCTCATCATCTTGGGACCGATGGGAGCTGCCGGAGCTGGATCGGCCGCGTAGAGCGATTGACCGCCAAAGAGCAGTGCGAGTGCGAGCACGATTCCCAATCGTCGCCACGACATGAACGACTCCATTCACGAATCTTGGATGACTGATATACGACTCAGTGGACTAAGTTCGGAGGGAGTGTAGCGTTCTCTGGGATGCAGGCGAGCGGCGGAAAATGACAGGCGGAAAATGATTTCGAACAGAAAGATTTGGGACAGAAAGATGTAGTGACTCTCATCTTTATGTCCCCAATCTTTCTGTATCAAGTGCGCTTTCCATCCAGATCTTTCCCTTTTCATTTTCCGCCAGCCACCCCGCCTTCGAACTGCAATTTCAACATCGCCGCCTTCACCTCGTGCATCGCCAACTGATTGGTTTCGATCGCCTTTGACGAACACACAAAAACCGGAGCCTCGCGAGATTCCCAGCCCGGCGTCGGCAACCGACCATGACTGCCGCGGACGATCGAAGCGTCGAGTCCGATCACATCCATGTAATACCGGAAGCCGAGCAACTTCTGTATCAGGCGTCTCGCGATCCGCAGCTTGGGCAATTTCAGTTGCGGATCGAGAAACAACTCAACCGGGTCATAGCCTGGCTTGCGATGGATATCGACCGTCCGCGCATAATCCGGAGCGAGTGCGTCATCGAGCCAGAAGTAATAGGTAAACCAGGACTCCGGCGCGGCGATGACGACCAACTCGCCGGATCGTTCGTGGTCGATGCCGAACTCCGCTTGAGCCGCGCGATCGAGAACTCGTTCGATCCCTGGCGTTTTCTGCAGCAACTCCGCAACGGACGCGACATCTTCGGAGCGGCGCACATAGACGTGAGCGACTTGATGATCGGCAACGGCGAACGCTCGTGATGCGCCGGGATCGAGCGTTTCCCAACCGAGTTTCTCACGTCGCGCCACGAGATAACCATGCTCTCGCAGGACGCGGTTGATGTGAACCGGCTGGCTGACGGCGGTGATCGCGTACTCGGACAAGACCACGATGTCCGCTCCGCGATTTCGTGCCGCGTCAATGATCTTGCCCGCCTCCGCATCGACCGCGCGAATGTCCTCGGCGATGCGCGGATCGTTCGGGCCGAGCCGTTGCAGGTTGTAGTCCAGGTGCGGCAAGTAGGCCAAAGTCAGCGACGGACTGTGCTCCTGCATGACGGCCACCGTCGCGTCGGCGATCCAGCGAGTGCTGGTGATGTCCGCCGCCGGTCCCCAGAACTTGAATAGTGGGAAGACTCCGAGCCGCTCTTGCAGGCGATCCTTCAAGTCGGCTGGCTGGCTGTATGAGTCCATCACCTTGCGGCCGTCAGCCGGATAACTGGGCCGAGGCGTCACCGACCAATTCACGTCGGCATACATGTTGAACCACCAAAAGAGCTTCGCCACCGAATAACTCGGATCGCGTTTTCTCGCCGCGTCGTACAAGCGCTCGCCGCGCACGAGCTGATTCGACTGCCGCCAGAACAATACTTCGGAGATGTCTCGCCAGTACCAACCGTTCGCGACGATCCCATGCTCGCGCGGCAGCGAGCCGGTGAGCAACGTCGCCTGAGCCGAACAGGTCACGGCCGGCAGCACGGTCCCCATCGGGATCGCGAAGCCGTCAGCAGCCACTCGCGAGATGTTCGGCGTGTTCGGGCCGAGCATCTCGTGCGTGAGACCAACCACATTGATGAGGACTAGCGGACGAGGCATGACGGAAAGCTGTCGGATTTCGCTTAGCGTTTCAATGTCCGGCCGAAAGCTGAGTGCCGATGGCCGTTATCTCAGCCTGTGAACGAACAAAAGTGGGATAACCGCCATCGGCTGTCGGCTCACGGCGATCGGCCGGTCAAAACAACATGGCTTGAACCAACGGTGTTCGCGAACGATCGCCGTTGTCCGGCAAGGACTCGCCGATGACAAACCACGGACTCGGCTCGTGCTGTTCGGCGGCGAAGACCTCTGCTGCTGAACCGAATTGGGCCAACGTGGCACGAGCGGTCTCCGCAGCGAGTTCGCCGGAATTGCACTCTCGGCTGATGTGCAGCAGCACCAGTTGCCGGAGCTGATTCGTCGTCGATTCCTTGAGCACCTCGCCGACCAATTCGCAGGCTTGCTCGTTTGAAAGATGTCCTTCGTCGCCAAGGATGCGGCGAACGAGCCACGGTGGTCGCTGGCTTTGCCGCAGCAGTTCCGGATCGTGATTAAACTCCAGCGCCAACACTTCAACATCGGCTAGCCGTTCCAAGAGGCCGCGATCCCAGCATCCTAAATCGGCGGCATAGGCGAAGGCCGATTGAGGCGACTCGAAACGAAACCCAAACGTCGCGCCGCCGTCGTGTCGCACTCGGAGCGGACGGCACTTCCAATTCTCCGAGATTGCGATCGAACGCTCACCGACAAACGGCCGGAACAATCGTGCTTGTTCGAGGTCACGAAAATCAGGACAGCCCAGCCGAAACGCTGGCGCATGATCGCGATGGCAATACACCGGGACTCGCGACGTCCAACAACGACTTAACGACTTCGGTTTCCAGTGATCGCTATGCCGATGCGTCATCAACACGCCGCGAATCTGTGACCAATCTGCATCGACGCTCGCCAGTCGCGCGTCGAGTTCTTTCGGCTCCAAGCCGAGGTCGATCAGCCAACGCACACCGTCGCATTCGACCAGCGCCGAGTTCCCCGCGCTGCCGCTAGCCAAGATCGTGAGACGTGCCGTCATTCAAAGCCTACCCTGTAGCCCGCCCCCTCGTGGGTCGGTCGGTTTTCCAAGCATGATCAAATCATTCAGGCCACAAGGGCCTGGGCTACAGCATTATCGCGCCGTCCAGCCGCCGTCGACGGTGACCAAGCTGCCGGTCATGTAGCTCGAGGCGTCGCTGGCCAGGAAGATCGCGGCCCCCTGGATTTCTTCCATGCGGCCCCAACGTTGAAAGGCGACCGCTCCGACGACGTTCTTCTTCGCGTCTTCGGTCTCTGCGATGGGGACGTTCATCGGCGTTAGGAACGGGCCGGGGCAGATTGCGTTGACAGTGATGTTCCACGGAGCGAGTTCCAGGCCCAGCGTCTTCGTCATCTGCACGACCGCTCCTTTGCTGGCGGCGTAAGGAGAGCGCAGAGCCAAGCCGACGAGGCCGATCGTGCTGGAGATGTTCACGATCTTGCCGTACTTCCGCGACTTCATGTGCGGCACGACCGCCCGCATGCCGAGCCACACGCCGTCGGTGTTGATGCTGTTAACCTTTCGGAATTGCTCCAGCGTCAGCTCTTCGATCGGTCCGCGGATGTTGATCCCGGCGTTGTTCACCAGGATGTCGATCTGGCCGAACTCGGCGAGCGCCCGATCGACCATCGCTTTCGCGGATTCCTCGGACGAGGCATCCGCCGCGATGGCGACCGCCTTACGACCGTACTCGCGTTGGATTTGCTCGGCGACGGCCTGAGCTTCGTCGATGTTGCGGCTGGTCAGCAGCAAGTTCGCGCCGGCCGAGGCCAGCCCCTCGGCCATCGCTTGGCCCAATCCCTTAGAACCGCCCGTCACGATTGCGGTCTTGCCGGTCAGGTCGAATTGTTTGATGCCAGGAAGCATGAATGTGTCCTCGATGAAGTCGGTGAAAAGTTCGCCGCCAAATGCGGGCGGCATGCTAGGAGCGATGCGATGGATTTTGTAGGACGGGCACTCCTGCCCGTCGCGGCGTAAGCAGGATACAAAAAGAAGACGGGCAAGAGTGCCCGTCCTACGATTACATTGCCCGTCATGCGGAACGCGGCGTTTGAATTCTTGCTGTTCGGGCTGAAGGAGGCGCGGGCCTGCATCTTCGCTGGAAGCTTTTTCGTGGTCTTGATTCTCTCGAACACGCTGCCGCTGGGGGCGCTGCCGAGGTACGACTTTATTCTGATCGCGGCCATCGTGCTGCAAGTCGCGCTGCTGGCGAGTCGCATCGAATCGCTGTCGGAAGCGTTCGTGCTGGGATTGTTCCACCTCATCGGATTGATGCTGGAACTGTTCAAGACGCATCCGGCGATCGGCTCATGGAGCTACCCGGAATTCGGCTATACGAAGCTGGGAACCGTGCCGCTCTACAGCGGCTTTATGTACGCGGCGGTTGCCAGCTACTTGTGCCAAGCGTGGCGGATCTTCAATCTCGAATTGAAGCACTATCCGTCGTATCGGTTGAGCATCCTGCTGTGTGCGGCGGTCTACGCTAACTTCTTCACGAACGCCTTTGTGCGCGACGTGCGTCTGGTGCTGATTCCGCTGGTCTTCGTGTTCTTCTGGCGAACGCAGGTCTATTTCACCGTTTGGAAAGCCCGCCGCCGAATGCCGCTGGTGCTGTCGTTCTTCCTGATTGGCTTCTTCATCTGGGTGGCCGAGAACATTGCCACGTTCTTCGGTGCGTGGGTCTATCCAGAGCAAACCGCTCGTTGGACCGCCGTCTCCATGCAGAAGTTGCTCGTGGTTTCTGCTGGTCATTATCAGCTTCGTGATCGTCGCTGATCTGAAGCACTGGCGCGAACGGCGCTCGTAGTGACCCGATTCATCGGGTCGAGAGATTTCGAGCGACCGCATAATTGCGGTCACTACGAGCGTTCAAATCGTCATCGACAGGAAGCCGCCGTCGACGACGATGTTCTCGCCGGTCAGGAAGCTGCCGGCTTTCGGCGAAGCTATCAGCAGGATCGCTCCGGCCAATTCGTCGGGATTGCCGAAGCGGTTCATCGGCGTGTGCCGCATAATGTTCTCGACGCGGTCGGGAGTGAGCACTTTGCGGTTCTGCTCGGCGGGGAAAAAGCCCGGCGAGAGGGCGTTGACGCGAATGCCTTTTGTGGCCCACTCGCGAGCCAGATTCAGCGTCAGATTGAGCACCGCCGCCTTCGACGCCGAGTAGGTAAAAACTCGCGACAGCGGAATCACCGAACTGAGCGATGCGATGTTGATGATCGAACCAGTCCGCCCCTTGTCGAGCAGAAACTTGCCGAAAACCTGACACGCCAGTCGCAACGCTCGGACATTGATGTTGAAGATGCGGTCCCACTCCTCATCGGTGATTTCGAGGAACGGCGTCGGCGAGTTCGTTCCGGCCCCATTGATCAGCACGTCGCAGTTGCGGCCGTTCGTATCGAGATGCGCGACGATTGCTTCCAAGTCGGCGCGGCTGGTCGAGTCGGCTCGAAAGAACTCCGCACTGCCACCAGCTTGCTGGATGGTGGCGACACGCGCGTTGCCATCCACTTCATCGCGACCGACGACCAGGACGTGTGCTCCGGCTCCGGCGAGGGCATCGCAAAATGCGCCGCCCAATGTACCCGTGCCGCCGATAACCACGGCGGTCAGTCCGTCGAGGCCGAAGAGTGACTGCAAATAGATCGAGGAGGACATGACTTACTTCTCCAGTTCAAAAACTCTAATCAGCCGCAGGACGCTAGCCCCAGTGATTTTCAAGACGAACCGGGGCTAGCGCCCTGCGGCTGATTTGTTGGCGACCAATTCTCTATTCGTGACACCTTAGCCGATGAACTCCAACACGACCGGCTTCGGAATGATGCGAGCTTCGTATGCGCGTTTCAGCAACAGCAACACAGCCTCGCGGCCGCGAGGGCCGAAGTCGAGCGTCCAGTCGTTGACGTACATGCCGACGAATTTGTCCGCTTGGCTGCGATCGAGGTCGCGGCCGTATTGCAGCGCGTGAGCAAGTGCTTCGGCTCGGTGATCAAGCCCGTATTGAATGCTCTGCTTGAGCAACGCCGTGACCTCTTCCATTCCTTGTCGTCCGAGGTCTTTGCGAATCGCGTTGCCTCCCAGCGGGAGCGGCAGGCCGGTGTCGTCATGCCACCAGCGGCCGAGATCGACCACCAAGTGCAGTCCCTGATTTTGGAAGGTGAGCTGGCCCTCGTGGATGATGAGTCCCGCGTCAGCCTTGCCCGCTTCGACGATGTTGAGAATCTCGTCGAAGGGATGCACCTCAAACGTGAACGTGTCGCCGAGGCACAGCTTCAGTGCGAGAAACGCTGTCGTCAGCGTGCCCGGGACGGCGATCTTTTTGCCTCGCAAGTCGCCGAGGCCCATTGGCTGGCGAGTGACGACCATCGGGCCGTAGTTGTCTCCCATGCTCGCCCCGCAAGCACACAGAGCGTACTTGTCGGTGACGTAGGCGTAGCCGTGTAGGCTGACCGCAGTCAGCTCAAGTTCGCCGCGCTGTGAGCGGTGATTCAGCGTTTCGATGTCCTGCAGGGTGTGCGTGAAGCGATAGTTTCCGGTCGGGATTTTGTCGTTCGCCAACGCGTGAAACATGAAGGCATCATCTGGGTCCGGGCTATGTCCGACGTTGATCGTGATAGGCATGAGCAGTTCGTGGGTTAAGGGTTTTGAGGCAGTGCAAATCGGAGAATAGGCCGCAGAGAAACCGGTCGCAACCGCTCGGACTTAACTGGACGATGCGAGATTTGATTCGGATTTGCACCATTCGCGGCAACGGGCTTGCGGAGCGACGGAAGTCTGCTCAACCTTCAGCCGTCCACTCTTCACTGCCCGCCACCGACTCGCCGCATGATTCTGCTCTCCGCACGAGACCTGCTTCGTCAGTTTGATACTGCCCCGGTGTTTGCCGACATCAACTTTGATGTTCGGCCAGGGGACCGGGTCGGGCTGGTCGGTCCGAACGGAACCGGCAAGTCCACGTTGATGAAGATTCTGGCCGGCGTCGATGAGCCGGATGTTGGACAGGTCGAGAAGCATTCGACGTGTGACATCGCGATGCTCGAACAGGAAGCCAAGTTCGACGACGAGCAGACGTTGATCGCCGAAGCCAAAATCGGGCTGCGGCATCTCTACGAACTGCAAGAAGAGGCGCTCCGGCTGGCCGATCAGATCGCTGAGCTGCACCGAAGCACAGGCGGCCCGCCTGTGTCCGAGCAGGCGAGCCGCCTGCTCCACGAAAGATACGACTTCATCCAACACGAACTCGACCGGCTCGACGCGCATCACATCGACCATCGCGTCGATGAGGTGCTCGATGGCTTGGGCTTTCAGCGAGCGGACTACGATCGGCCGCTGAAGACTTTCAGCGGCGGCCAGCAGAATCGCGTGCTGCTCGCGCGGGTCTTGCTGCGGTCGCCGAACGTGATGCTGCTCGACGAGCCGACGAATCATCTCGACATTTCCGCCACCGAATGGCTGGAGGATTATCTGTCGCGGTGCGATCAGGCGATGATCGTCGTCAGCCACGACCGGTACTTCCTCGATAAAGTTACGAACCGCATCTTCGAGATGTTTCGCGGCAAGCTGACGGACTATCCGGGCAACTTCTCGGCTTACTGGAAGCTGCGTGAAGAGCGGAACGAGTTAGCGAGAAAGACCAACGCCGCGCAGATGGAAGAGAAGGCGAAGCTCGAAGAGTTCATCCGCAAGCACATCGCCGGCAACAAGACGACGCAGGCTCAGGATCGAGTCAAGAAGTTGGAGCGGCTGGAGGCGTCGATCGTCGATCTGCCGCAGGAGATTCCACGCCCGCGAATCCAGTTCGGTTCGGCGAGCCGCACCGGCGACATCGTCATCGACGCCAGTAATTTGTCGAAAGGCTTCGTTCCCGGACAGCCATTGTTTCGGGACGTCACGTTGCGAGTGAATCGTGGCGACCGCATCGGATTGCTCGGCCCGAACGGCAGCGGCAAGACGACGCTACTACGGACGTTACTCGGTGAGCTGAAGGCGGACTCCGGGCAAGTCCGGTTGGGCACGAACGTGAAGTTGGCTTACTACGATCAGCAACTCAACAGCTTGCCGACGGACATGGACGCAGTGAATGCCGTCCGGCCGAGCGACAATCCTGAGTTCGCTCCGGCGAAAGCTCGTGACCTGCTGGCACAGTTCGGTGTGCGTGGGGACATGGTCTTTCAGCTTGTCAGCACGATGAGCGGTGGCGAGAAGAGCCGCGTGGCTCTGGCCAAACTCTCGGCGATGAACGCCAACGTGTTTGTGCTCGACGAACCAACCAACCATCTCGATCTGTGGGCGCGAGCGTCGCTGGAAGAGGCGTTGAAGAAATTTGACGGCACGCTGCTGTTCGTCAGCCACGACCGCTATTTCCTCGATCAGGTCGCCAGCAACGTGATCGTGCTCGACCCGTCCGTCGGCGATCCCGGTTGGAAATTCTTCGAGGGGAACTACTCGGCCTTCGTCGCTTTCCGCAAAGCGATCAATGCCGAGTTGTCCAGCCGAAAGCCGATTGCCGACAGCCGGCAGGCGTTATCTCCTCTGCCAGAATCTTCAAACGCACCATCTCGGCGCAAACGCCAGTTCCCATTTCGGAAAACCGCCGACATCGAGTCGGACATCGCGTCGGCCGAGGACAAGTTGCGAACGCTCGAAGCCGATCTCTGCAATCCCGACGTGCTGCGCGACGGTCGTCGAGTCAAAGAGGTCATGACGGCAACCGAGCAATTGCGATCCGATCTGGTTCGGCTGTATGAGCATTGGGAAGAAGCGGTCGAGTTGAATTGAAAAGGGTCGTGCGTCGCTCCTCGTATGTCGTCCTTTCCGGCGACGGCTATACTCTGCCCGCTTTTGATCCGAGCGAGAAACCTTTTGGCCGCGAATGGGTTGAATGCCTCGACGTCACTCCAACGGAAAGTCCGGACGTGGTGAAATCCGATCCCGCACTTTCGCAGTATCTGCACGACCCGGACGTGCAACTGATGCTGCGCGCGAAGCGCGGGGACGACGCGGCGTTTTCACAGTTGGTCGAGGCTTATCAGGACCGTTTAGTGGGCGTGCTGTATCACCTGCTGGGCAATCAAGAGGCGGCGGAGGATCTCGGTCAGGAAGTCTTCTTGCGGATTTATCGCAATCGATCGAAGTACGAGGCCAAAGCAAAATTCTCGACGTGGATGTTTCACATCGCCAACAACCTGGCGAGCAACTGGCGGCGCGACGGTGCCCGGCGGCGCGAGGCATCACTGGCCGGGAGCGATTCGGGCCCGTTGGAGGCTCGGCCGCAGGAACAGTTTTTGGCGGAGAAGTCGGCGTTGATGCCGGCTCGTGTGCTGGATCGGGCCGAATCCCAGAAGGTGGTGCAGGCCGCGCTCGAATCGCTCAACGAGCGGCAGAAGATGGCGGTGCTGCTGCACAAGTTTGAGCAAATGAGCTACATCGACATCGCCGAAGCGATGGACCTTTCGCCGCAAGCGGTGAAGTCGCTGCTGTCGCGGGCAAGAGAGAATCTGCGAGCGTATTTGGAGCCGTATTTGTGAAATCGTAGAGCAGGCGGCTCGCCTGCTCGGTCGTTGAAAACGTATTGAAGAAATCACAGGCGGGCCGCCTGTGCTACGAAATCATGTCCAACGAACATCCCACATCACCCACCTTCACCGAAAAGTTGGTCGCGTACCTCGACGGCGAACTGCCGGAGAGCGACGCACGCGACGTGGAGCAGTCGTTGGCCAGCGATCCGGCGATGCGGGCTGAGGTCGAGCAGTTGAATCGTGCGTGGGATATGCTCGACCTGCTGCCTCGGCCAAACGCTTCGGGCGAGTTCAGCAGCCGGACGTTGACGTCGTTAAAGGTGTCCGGCCCAACAACGGCACTGCCGAACGAGCACAGTGCCTCGCCCACTATCGTGATCGATACGACGCGACGGAAACAATTCAGAATTCCCCGGCTGGTGGCTTGGTCCGCGGGATTGGTCGCAGTCAGTTTGGTGGGATTTGTTGTGGGCCGCATGACCGCTCGGCCGGACAACGATGTTTGGCTGGACGATCTGGCTTTGATCGAACGGCTCGACGTGTATCGCGAGATTGGCGATGCACAGTTTCTTCGAGACTTCCAACGCGAAAGGGATCGGGATGAGCGTAGACCACTCCCTCCGCGTTGATCGGGGGCTGAGTAAAGCCGGAGGACGATTGGCGGCGATCGCGCTGACACTCAGCTTGTCGCTGCTGCCGTGGCTGTTGGCGGCGGATGGACCGATCCCTCCGCAGCGCGAAGCGAATCGGCAGCGGCTCAATGGGATGACGGTCGCCGAGCGACAGCGTTTGGAAGAGAACTACCAGCGGTATCGTGAGATGACTCCCGCCGAACGCGATCGGCTGAAGAAATTGCAGCACGAGATCGAAAGCGATCCCAAACTCAACGCCGCTTTTCGCGATTATCAACTCTGGGCCGAGTCGCTTTCGCCCGTCGATCGGCATGAGCTGCGACAAGCGCAGGATCCGGAGGCGCGTCGGCAGTTAGTTGAAAAGTTTCGCCGCCGTCCGCCGCCCGGCGAGAGGCCCGAACCATTTCCGTCGGAGCGTCGTCCGGACGGGCCGCCGTTTGGTCAGAACAACAACAACCTCCGCCAGAGAACCATCGAGCGTTTATTCGGTGAGTTCGCGATGCCGCTCGCGGATCGCATTGGAACGGGCGTGCCGGAGATGGAGGCGATCATCCGAGTTCTCGAACGCGAGCTGCCCACCGAGACGCGAGACGAGCTCATAAAGCTGGATGATTTCTCGCGAAAAGTTCGCGTGCTAAAGCTGTGCTTGGAACGACGACCGCTTGCACCGCCTAGCGTTCGCATCTTTGGACCAGGCAGTGAGGTCATCGACAAAGTTTTCGCGGCCTTGCCGGACGGGCCAGTTCGGCAATTCGCCGGCAATCGAAATCTCCCTCCGAATTCACGGCCCAATCAGCCCGATCCTCGTGGCGCATTGCTCGTCATGGTGACGATGCGCGGGCTGGTCACGGAGACTCTGCGAACGATCGAGGATCATCGTCCTCGCCTCGATCTCCAGAATGCTCAGATCGAAAAACTCTCAGAATCGGAACGAACGCGGCTGAACGCCATGAATCCCAAGGACCGCGAACAGGAACTCGTCCTGCACTTCGTGAAGGATCAGGTTCCTGGGATTGCCGAGTTACAGCAGATGCTCGGCACTCCGGACATGCGGCGATTCCTGGAGGACATGGTCAACCGAATTCGGCCTGGCGTAGGCCCTCCTGACGGCGACGACCGGCGCGATAAAAAAGCGAGGCCAGGACCGTTCGACGGGACTCACAGGCCGCGCGATCAGGAGTCACCGCTGCCACCCAATCGCCCCGAACCCAAGGATTGATCGACCAATATGCGGACGAGAAAGAAAAAGAAAACGATGCAGGCGAGCGGGGCGGCGTCAGCCCCCCGGTTCGATCGTGATACAACCTGGGGGCTGACGCC
>SXKJ01000156.1 GCA_005778115.1 Planctomyces sp.
CGTCACGCGGGAGCGTAACGGCTACGTATCTGCGGCTTCGTCGCCATCCGGCATCACGCGAACCACTTCCGCACGACATCCGTGATCGCGATCAACGACATCACACCGTAGGCCGCCGAGCAGATCAGCAGCGCCGCTTTGCGCCACCAGCTTGGCTGCAACTCGCGAGGTAGCAGCCGCGTGTTGACCAGATAAAGCTGCACGCCCGCCAGCGCCATCACGACTCCGGCCATCGTGCCGAGATATTTGAAGAGCGTCATCGCGCTGCCGAGATGAACGGCAACCAGTCCCCACGCCGTGAACACGAACAGCAGCGAGTAATAGACCTTCGCAATCGAACCGTCGCGCCAGGCTCGGACTCGCGAACTGGCGGTCCAGAGCGTGTCAGTCAGCGTGCGAACCAAGACATCGGTGTTGCCCAACTGCGTCGAGAACAGAATCCAAAACCCGTTGAGCAATCCCAGCAGCCACAACCCGCGCCAGAAATGCTCGGCCATGTATTGAGCCTGAAACGCACCCGCTCCGACCTTCGAGAGATCCGTCCCTTGCGGAATGATCGCCTGCGCGAGATTCACATTCAGGAACATGCCGCCAAAGCAGCCCAACGCCCACAACCAAACCTGATCGAGCACGACGTATCGCCACCAGATCTTCCAGCGTCGCAGACTGTCCGCGGTGACCGCGAACACTTTGCCGATGTGCGACAGCCGAATCTCCTTCGCTCCGACGGCGCTGGGAATCGCTCCCACGACAGAGCCCATGCCAAAGCCCTTATCCCGAATCCAATTCGAGATCGTCAAGTTGCCGATCCCTCCCGATCCGGCGGTCGCGAAGAACGTGGCCATCAGCAGTGGCTCAATCCCTTCCGGCCAAAGGATTGGAAGCTGGCCACGGTCCAGGTGGGTGAACGCTCCCCACAGAGCCAGCAACTTCTCCGGGACAGCTTTCCAGAATTCGATCCCGGCGAACCCTTGCAGGGTCTGCCACCAGATCTTGCCGGGGACGAAGGCCACGTTGACCGCGATCAAGAACGCGAAGATGTACGCGATCATGCCCCACGAGGCCCATTCGAGCATCCGTTCGATCGTCCCGCCAAACATCAGAATGCCCAGCGTCAGCACCAGCACGCCGTAGGTCACGAGCATCAGCATCTGATGATCTTCACCCGCCTCACCCGGCATGCGCCCAGAAACCGCCGAGAAGATCACCGTCGCACAGGCCGGAGCCAATGCGGGAACCCCCAACTGCATGGCAGTCAGTGCGACGTAAGTGCCCCCCCAGAATCGGCACCCCGGCCTGAGCCGCATGATGCCACTGATCGCCGGCTCGCCCGTGTAGAGCGTGTAGCGAATCCCTTCGAGGTTGAAGATCAATTGCAGCACGATGGCGACCGTCGCGATCACGAGCACTCCCGGCCCATGCTTGATGACCGTCGCCGGCCCGATCAACCACTCGCCGCCACCGATCGACGCGGCCAGCATGATCGCACCGGGACCGATGATCTTGAACGCATTCCGCACCGAGTACGGCAACGGCTCCGGCAGTTCAGCAACCTCCCACGATGGCAATTGGCCGCCGAGAGGCCGGTGGGAATTCGAATTGGATTGGTCAGTCATTCGCGAGACCGTTCCTGAAGAGGTGAGTTTTGAGGAAGGGAGTCAGTCACAGTGAGTAGCCTCGAAACATATTGATTCACTGCGGGGAGTGCGCGGCACCCTATCGCGAGCGTTAAGATTCTGCAAAAGCCAGGAACGGCCTTGATCGACAGGAAGTTAGCCAGCAGAATCCCGCCGCTTTGCGTATTGCGAACTTGGCGAGCGGAGCGGCGTCAGCCCCCCGATCACCAGAACGAACGTGTCCACCGGGGGGCTGACGCCGCCCCGCTCGCCTGAGAGTGAATTGAATTCGGGGAATAAGACGTGTTTAACCGGTTGGGACGATGTTTGGTGGCATGGCTGGCGGCGAGTTCGCTGCTGGTCGCGTCAACCGCTGCCATCGTCCACACGCACGAGCCTTCGCCGGGACACGCTCACGAGAATTGCTCCAAGAGCACGACGCCGGTCAAGCATCAACACGCTGGCTGCAAGCATCACCATCACCATGCGGAGCCGGTCTCGCAGCCGGAAATGCCGCATCAGCACCCGACGCCGCATCGCTCGCACGACGATTGTTCGTTGTGCCATTTCCTGCTGGAACACTCGCTGCCGCCCAGCGTCGTAGAACTGCCGTTACTCGACATAGTACTGGAGTTCCGTCCGACGGCTCCGCAAGTTTGCGCTGCCGTTTCGGACTTTGATCTGCCGCCTGCTCGCGGCCCGCCTTGCGCCGCCTAGATCCCAGGTTGATTTAGGTCTGACCGAGCGTTTTGACGAGGCCTTTCTGCCCGTCCGCTCAAACTTGATTCACTTCGCGGCGGCCCTTCATGGCCGTTGCGTTCCTGCGCAAGGAGTTTTCGAGATGCTGTTTCATTCGCCATTCAATTCCCGCCCTGCCCTTCGACTTCGAAGTGGCTTCACTTTGATCGAGTTGCTCGTCGTCATTGCCATCATCGCGGTCTTGATTGCGCTACTGTTGCCGGCCGTGCAGCAAGCTCGCGAGGCGGCGCGGCGGTCGCAGTGCCAGAACAACCTCAAGCAGATTGGCTTGGCACTGCACAACTACCACGACACGAATCAGTCTTTTCCACAAGGCTGGATCGGAGTCACCGCCAATCAACCCGATGTCAACGGCCTCAATGGTTGGGGATGGGCCAGCAAGCTGCTCCACTCGATGGACCAGCAGCCCTTGTATCATCAGATCAGCTTTAAGTTGGGAGTCACTGATCCGGCGAACGCGGCGATCTTGACGAAGGCATTGCCAGCCTTTCGTTGCCCGTCGGATCCCTCGAACGATCTTTGGGTCTTGAAGGATGACATGGGCAATCCGGTAGCGACGCTGCCTACCGCCAACTACGCCGGCAACTTTGGCTCTGGCCTTCTTGATAATTGCGAGACCACGCCGCTGGGAACGGCGTGTCTCGGCGATGGCGTGCTGATGCACAACCGAGGGATCAAATTGCGAGACATCACCGATGGCACAAGCGTCACACTGATGATCGGTGAACACAAAACTCGCGAGGATCTCGATTGGCATTCGACGTGGACGGGAGTTGTTGCCGGGGGCGAAGAACCCTATCAACGCATTCTCGGGGTGACGGATCACCCCCCCAACAGTCCGGCCAATCACATCGACGATTTCGCGAGCCATCACACAACTGGCTCGTTCTTCTTGATGGGTGATGGTCGAGTGAAACTCATCACGTCTAACGTCGACGAGAATGTTTACAAGAAACTGGCGACTCGCGCGGGAAGAGAGCCGGTGGCCGATTTCTAAGGGATTAAGCCAAACCAGCCGGCCAGTCCGTCATCGATGGACTGGCCGGCGAACAGATCGCGTCCGGCAGTGCTGCGAGAAATCCGCTCTTCAGCCGCCTGCACTTCTGCCAAGTCGTTCCGTTTCGACGCGGCGGCACGCAGCACTAGATCTACGGCGACTGCCGGGAGGCCGTTTTCCAAACGGTCTCGCTCTTCCTTCCAGATCGAAGTGTTTTCTTGTAGTGCGGTGTCGGACACGCGGCTCAGGAAATCCGAACGGAACAACGGAGCCAGACACAGGCCGGTCGCTGTCTGCAACACGAAGTTGGGGTTCTCCGGTTGGCCGGCGGGATTCTTCCACATCTTCAGCGCGAGCGGCCGGATGACGTTAGTGGCGTGCTGGAGATAACCGTCCTCGTCGCGAGCAATCAGCAGCAGTTGGGCAAGGACAATTGCTCGGCTCAACGTTGCGTCGTCACTGACGGGGCGTTGTGGCTCAGCACGGAATTGCGTCAGCGCATCGTCCAGGGCATCGACGCTCAGAAAGACTTCGGCCGCGTACAAGTCGTGGATCAGATGCTTGAGCAATTCCGCTTGCGAGCCCAGCGCACCGAACATTGCGTCGATCGGATCGGAGATCTTTTTGGCTTGGTCGGGGGATGGAAAGAAGCTCTGCTCAAACTCCGAGAACTTCGCCGCAGCGTCGTCCTCTCGACCCAGTCGTTTGAGGCAGATGGACTCGAAAAGTTGTGAATTCTCCGGTGCGCCGATCCGCTGCGCGAACTCGATCCAGTTCTGAGGCGGTTTCGCTGCCGGCAGTTTTTGGCGAGCTTGCTCGTACCAACGCCAAGCCTCCGCGTGATTGCGTTTGAGCAAATGAAAGTGTCCGATCTGCAGTTCTTCTTGCGGAGAGACGGCGAGCCACGACACCTCTCCCGTTTCGATGTCGATCGTCGCAGCGGGGTCTCCCGGCCACAGCCCCCACTGGCGGAGCATCGACATTAGCGAGCGATAGCGCGGGGTGAACGTCAGCCAGAGGGAAAGCCGATCCTCGGTGGGGGACCAGAGCGGAAAGGTGACTCTCAGGCCGGAGAAGACTTCTCGGCCTTCGCTGGTCAGATTGGCATCGGCGATCCACACACTGTCGCGCGACAGCGGGTCGGGCTTGAGCAGCAATGCCCACAACGGCGACTCCAGTCGAGGATTCATCGGACTGACCGCGACATAGGCGAGCCTTCGGCCTGTCGCATCGAACCCTGCAAATTTGCGGATCGGCTGGCTCGCCTCCACGTCCGAAATTGTTCCGTTCGGTTCGAGAATTCGGAGCGACGCGGAGGCGATTGATGTCTGTGTGAGGAATCCCAATCGCTGACCATCGGGAGACCAATGCAGATCGGCGAACAAACCTTCCGACTCAGCCACCTTGCTGATCTTGCGGCTGGCGAATTCCACCTGATGCAACCGATGTTTGACTTTCGTTTCCGGCGGTTCGCTCGGCACGCGCGATACGAACGCAAACCGCGAGTCATCTCTCGTCCAGGCCGGGCGACTGGCTCGCAGCGACTCGATCAGTGACGGCAGTTCTCCGAATGACAACTGCTCGGACTCCGGCACCTGCCACCACGAATCTTTCTCGTCTGGTGATCCGATCCAGATTCCGTCCTGCCCTGCGGATGACGACGGTTTTGGATTCGGCCCATTTCCCACCACGCAGACCAATGCGGAGCCGTTCGGAGTCCAATCGCAAAAGATGGCATGCCCAGCGTGCGGAAAGATTCGCCGCGTTTGCTCGGACCGCAAATCGTATTCAAAGATCGAATGTTGCTCGGCGCCGTCCTCCAGCGAGGCGACGAACAGCACATGTTTCCCATCGGGATGCCAGCGGACGACAAGTCCCGCCGACACATAGCCGACATGCCCACACGTCGCGGTGAAGAGTTTCCTCACCGCAGCTGGCTGATCAAGTTGTGGTTCGTCGCGCACCCAGCATGTGAAGCGCACGGGAATTTGATGGACGATCTGCCCTTCGGCCGGAACTGGGCCGGCCGGTAGCGCGGGAAGCGGTTTGGACTCATCGAGCGGCCCTGCGGTCGCAAACAGCAACCGCCCATCGGTAGGACTGGTCAGCGGACGGCTGGTGGCCAGGACGGCTTCGTCCGGCTGAAAAATCTGGCTCTCCGCCATTCGTGTTGATTTCGGTGCGATGTGAGCCGCAAGGCGCTAGCCGCGGGTTCTTTTCCTCGACCCGCGGCTAGCGCCTTGCGGCTCACGAATTCGTCTTCAACACGAATGGCGGAGAGCCAAAACTCTTTGTGGCCGGGCCGCCGTGAGGATCGGCCACGAAGACTCCTTCTTGATCGTGTTGGAAGGCGACCTGATTTCCATCGCGAGAGAACTCGATCGTCCGATCCTGACGCACCGGTTCGCCGCAGCCCACAATCATCAGGCTCAGGACGGCCAACATCGTGAGCAGAACCCAACGTTGGCCGAGTGAGAGAGGCATGGCCGTCATCCTTTCATTCCGACGAGCACACGAGCGTTGTCCGGCAACATGAGCCAGGGAGAGCCTCCGATATTCCCGAGATTTCAACAGCGATGGCCGAGAGTTTGATCCAGCTCTCTGGCCGTGTGCCACACCGCCAAGCGAGTACCGGTCATCGCGGTTGTGCCGGTTGTGGCGCTTTCAGGAATTCAAACGGCATGAAAGATCGCGATTGGAAAACCGACCACTCCAGTGGTTCGAGGCTGTGAGTTTTTTCTGAAAGTGGATTCGGATCATTTTTCCCGGCAGCGGTTTTTTGCTGCGGGGTTTTTTGGTCCAGTTCGTGTTGGATTTTGGCAACGGGATTGTTGCCGTCGTTGGTCTCGATTCCTGGTC
>SXKJ01000157.1 GCA_005778115.1 Planctomyces sp.
GCTCTGAACGGCATTCACCTCGCAACCCTCAACCTCGCCCGCCGACTCGCACAATCCGTCGGTGCTCTCTGCCGTGAACATGCCCTCAAACCCAACCTCTTGATGAACAGACTACGCATCTTCAAAAACTAGCCTGCCGTGCGAATTCATTCACAGTTTCTGCCCGTGATAACGCACGAAGCCCTCCAGAGCGAAGAATTCCGGCAAGCCGAGGTCGTTGTAGATCTGAGCCGTTTGTTTGGTTCGATCTTCGGCACGCATCCAGAACTCGCGGTCGTCCGAGCCCATGAACATGGCCCCATCCTTTTGGCTTTCGTGCCGCAGAATGGCCTGCTTCTTCTTGGCCATGACTTCCGGGCTGAGTGGCACGGCCCGTTCGATTTCGTGAGGCTCGAATTCCTGCCACGCCCCTCGATACATCCAGACTTCCGGCGCATAGCTCTTGGCATCAATTCGAGCGAGCACTTCGATGATGATCTGGGCACAAACGCGGTGCGTCCCGTGCGGGTCAGAGAGATCCCCTGCGAAGTAAATCTGATCGGGACGCAGTTCCTCGATTTTGTCCGCCACGATCTTAATGTCCGCTTCTCCCATCGCACGCTTCTTGACGCTGCCCGTTTGATAGAACGGCAACTCCAAAAAATTGAGTCGCTCGACAGGAACCCCAACCAACTCGCAGGCGTTGATCGCTTCGGTCTTGCGGATCAGGCCTTTGAGGGTCAGCACATCGTCAGCGTCATGGTCACCCGGCTTCTTGGCGCGGACGAACTCGCGGCACTTCTTCAAACGAGCGGCGGTCTCGGGGTTCAGGCCGCCGAGTTTCTGTGAACTCTCCTCGACATAGTCGATGTGTCGCAAACAAGCATCATCGCGAACTGCGATGTTGCCACCGGTCATGTACGCGACATGCACCTGATGTCCCTGATTGACCAGCGTAATGAAGGTGCCTCCCATCGAGATCACGTCATCATCTGGGTGCGGGCTGAAGATCAGCACCTTGATCGGCTGGGTGCCGGCCGGCTTCGTACAGACGGTCTTCAGCAGTTCGTCAAAGACCGATTCGCGAATCGCGGCCGCGCCTCCTTCGAGATGCAAGATGTCGTACAAGTGATGTTGCAAGAAGTCCTTCATGTCGAGCTTCAAGAGCGGCTTGTGGCAGACCTGCGACAACCAAACCATTGCCCGTTTTTGAAGGGTCGGGGTCCAATCAACAATACGGCCGCCAGTCCAAGGCGTGCGGACTTGGGTCAGCTCGGCGCTCGCGGCCTCATCGAGAATGAAGGCCGCATTCAAATGATTCTGCAAGAAGCTGGCTGGGACGTTCGGAGTTGGCTCTCCCTCCAAAGCCTTGCGAATAACGAATGCCTTCTTCTCACCGAGAGCCACCAGAAAAATGCGTTTGGCTTCCCAGATGGTTTGCACTCCCATCGTGATTGCACGGGCCGGGACTTTCTCCTCGCCACCAAAATCCCCGGCCGCATCACGCCGAGTCATCGGGTCCAGCGCCACCAATCGAGTCCGACTGTTGCGGTCACTGCCCGGTTCGTTGAAGCCAATGTGACCATCGCGTCCGATCCCCAGCAGTTGCAGATCCAGCCCACCCATTTGAGTGACCTGCCGTTCGTATCCGGCACATTCCCGCTCGACGTCTTCCTGTCGCGAAAGACCGCTGGGGATGTGGACGTTCTCCGGAGGGATATTGACGTGTCCGAAGAGGTGCTCCCACATGAAGCTGTGATATGACTGCTCGGACTCCGGCGGCATCGGCCAGTATTCGTCGAGGTTGAATGTCACGACATTCGCGAAATCGAGTTCCCCCGCTTTGTGCATCCGCACGAGTTCACGATAGATGCCGATCGGTGTCGAACCAGTCGCCAGTCCGAGCACCGCCTTTTGTCCCGCCGCGTTCTTCTCGCGAATCAGATTGGCAATCACGATCGCCACAAACCGAGCCGCATCGCGTGAATCGCTGAAGACGCTCGCCGGCAGCTTGCCGCAGTGAATGATCTGAGCCGGTTGAGGTGCTCCGTCTTTGTATTTATCGTGCCACATGCCATTGCCTTTGTTGGTGGAACGATTCCGTAGCCACACTCGCCAGAGTGTGGGTGACCCGCGTTCTGGCGAACGCGGCTACCAAGTCGACACCGGCGGCAATGAAAACTGTCGAAAGGCGAGATTGCAATGCACCGCAGCGTTTCCACTCCACGAGTCCTCGCGATTCACGCACACCCCGATGACATTGAGTTCCAATGTGCCGGCACGCTGGCGTTGCTCAAGCAGCGTGGCTGCCACATTTCGACCGCCACGATGACTCCGGGAGATTGCGGCTCGGCGGAACTCTCCCCTGAAGAAATCTCGGCCGTGCGCCGAGCCGAAGCCAAAGCCGCCGCCGACCACATCGGTGCCGACTACATCTGTCTTGAGTTCCGTGACCTGAGCATCACGCACGACAACGACGCTCGTCGCCGAGTCACCGAAGTCATCCGCCGTACTCGGCCCGACATCGTGATGACTGCTCCGCCGGTCGATTACATGTCCGACCACGAAGTCACCTCGCGACTCGTCCGGGACGCCTGCTTCAACGCCAGCGTGCCAAACTACAAGACGCAGCAGTGGGAGCCGGCCCCGGCGACCGACCATATCCCGCACCTGTATTTCGTCGATGCACTTGAAGGTCTCGACTGGTTCGGCCGCCCGATCGAGCCGGAATTCATCCTCGACATCTCGGCCACGTTCGAGCTCAAGCTGAAGATGCTCGCCTGCCATGCCAGCCAGCGCGAATGGCTGCGAAAGCAACACGGCGTCGACGAGTACCTCGAAAGCTGCCGCCGCTGGAGCGGCGCTCGCGGAGCCAGCATCGGAACTGCATTCGGCGAAGCTTTCACACAGTCCAAAGGGCATCCATTTCCGAACAACGACCTGCTGCGCGAAGTGTTGAGCTGACGATCCGGCTCAGCAGCGCGCGGGTAAGATGCTTCTGCCAATCATCGTTCGATCGCAACGCCAACCGTATTCGCCGCGAGAGCAAACCGTTATTGTTCCGCCCCGTTACGGACTCAACAAATCTCGAAGGAGTGCATCGTGAAGAGCGGTCAAGGAAAGGATGGAGCGAAGAAGCCCGTCATGAAGTTTCCAGGTTTGGTGAAGAAGCTTCAGGCAGAAGCGGCGAAGAAAGCACCCAAGGGCGAGCAAGGTGGCTCAGCGTTTCCGGGTGGCCCCATTCTCGGCAAGAAGAAGCCGTGATGGCGGCGATTTTCAATGAGTGACCGCTGCGGGTTGTGTGGCGGAGTGCAATTGCACGACGACTCCGTCCAGAAATGTCGCGAGTCGTGTGGCGGCGGATTGAGCCTGCTCACGCATGTGCCACATGTCTTTCGCGGCGGACGGGCGTTTCCACAACGCTCCGATTGCGGCTCCGAAACGGACGCTGCCCGTCGCACCGACGACGCTTAGAATCTCCGGCGGCAAGTCGACTGAAAGATCGTCGCTGATGACTCGCACTGCCAAGAAGCGAGTTTTACGTTCCCGCGCGACTTGGGCGACGGCGAGGCTTTCAAGATCTACAGCCAGCGCGGAGTGTTGCTCGCCAAGCTGCTTCTTCGACGCGACGGTGCGAACCAACTCATCAGCAGTTAGCAATCGTCCAACGAATAGACCGCGCGCGGGATCGGCAGGCATGTGCAGATCGATCTTCAAGCTCTGCTCGTGCTGATCGACGATCGAATCAGCGACGACGATCGAGCCGGCCGGAATGTCGGGGCGTAATGCTCCTGCGAAGCCGCACGACAATAACCAACGCGGCGAGTGCCCATCGACCAACGCTTGCGTCGCTCGGCGAGCTCGCGCGAAGCCCATGCCGGACTCGACCACGGCGATACGAATGCCGTCGTAGAAGCCGCCGCGGAATTGAAAATCGCCCCCCGTGTACTTCTTCACGTGCTGGCAACGATCCAGGAATGCGGCGATCTCGATCGGCAGCGCGCACACAATTCCGATGTCGGCATGAGTGTGATCGGCGGGAGCGGAGGTAGAGGCGGACATCGGGCGGGGTACTCAGTGAACAGATTTGGTCTGTCGGGCGGGAGCGTTGGTAGAAGCGTCGTATTCGGCGGGCGAAAGCACGGTCCGGAAGCCGCAATGAAATGCACCAGAGGAAGGCTCGCCTTTCATCCGCGAGGCGCAGCGATAGCCCTCGCAATAGTTGAGGTTGCACATGAACGACCCACCGCGTTGCACACGCTTGGGCAGCCCCGGTTCGTTCGGATCGAAACTGTCACGCGGGCCGCGCGGATCGCGACGCGGACTGGCCGAATAATACTCCGGCTGATACCAGTCGGCGCACCACTCCCAGACATTGCCGGAGATGTCATACAAGCCGTATCCGTTCGGTCGAAATGATTTCACGGGGGAGGTCATCTCATACCCGTCGCGTACTTTGTGCTCTTCGGGAAACTCGCCCTGCCAGATGTTGAGCAGCCAGTTGTCTTCTTGCTTGAGCTTGTCCCCCCAAGGGTACTCTTGCTGTTGCAAGCCGGCGCGTGAGGCGTATTCAAACTCGGCTTCGGTCGGCAATCGCCTGCCCGCCCACTCGCAATAGGCGGCCGCGTCGTCCCACGCGATATGGACCACGGGATGATCCCTGCGATCCTCGATATTCGACTCCGGGCCATTGGGGTGCCGCCAGTTGGCTCCCTTCTGCATCATCCACACATGATACGGCCAATTGACGTTGGCCGGATTCTCGCGAATCTGCCGGACCATCTCGCGGTCGAACTGGGGATTGAAACAAATCGAACTGGGAACCAAGTCTTCGTCTCGGATGAGGCTGGCATCGACCCCAACGAAGTCCTCTCGCTTGGGAGTCCGCTCGGCGAGCGTGACATAACCGGTGGCGTCGGTGAATCGTTGAAAATCCGCGTTCGTGACTTCTGTGGCATCCATCCAGAAGCCCGTGAGTTCGACGACATGAACCGGTTTTTCATCAGGTTTGCCGTCGCGGCTCCCCATCTGAAATTCCCCACCGGGAATCCAGACCATCCCGGCGGGTGTGGGGTGCGGCCCCTTCTCCGCGGTCGGCTTGTCACGTTGCACCGTTGGTGGTGGAGTCAGCAAGCACCACGCCAGGACCGCACTTGAGAACGACAATGCGATGGGAATCAAAATCGCTCGTTGAATGGGCATGATCGCATTCCGCTAGTAGAGACCATCGCGGCAAGCACCGGAGTTCGGCGCGCGGGAACCGGGAGACGATGGTCATGGCAGCAAGATATCAAACGACGCGACGACACGCACTGGCGGCAACAACTCAAGCGGCGACTCGCGAGCTGTAGTAGTGGCACAATGCGACAGCGAAGGCATCCGCAACGTCGTGTGGTTCCAGCAACCGGCCCAAGCCCAGTTCTGTTTTGATCGCACGCTGAATTTGCTCTTTGCCCGCCTTGCCACTGCCGGTGAGCAAGCGTTTGACTTGAGTCGGCGTGTAATGGACGACCGGAACCCCATGCTCCACCGCCATGCTCAGGATCGCGCCGCGCGCGTGGGCCATCAGCAATGCCGACTTTGGATTGCGGACCAACGAGAAAACTTGCTCGATGGCCAAGACATGGGGCTGGAACTCTTCCAAGACTTCACGCAAGCCAGAGGCAATCTCATGCACACGCTCGGCGAGCGAACGCCCGCGCGTGGACCGAATCAAACCGCCTTCTCGGAGCACTGGGCCGCGCGGCGATCGTTCTAACAAAGCGTAACCCGTCCGATTCAATCCCGGATCGATTCCCAAATATAGCGTCGGGACACTCATCCGTGAGTTCCTTGGATTCCGTCTGCAGTGTCTGACCTTGATCTGGGCAAGTTTGCCGTTGCCAATTGCTTAATTGGCAGGGCTCATCGGCGCGGCACCGCCGGCTTTCTTCGGTGCCGCCTTCTTCGCACCTTTGGTGCTACCTTTCTTCAACGGGTTTCCCAAGCCCGTCTGCCCCATTTGCCCCATCGGGTTGTCGGATCCCGCAGCACCAGAACCTAGGTACCCCCCGCCCCCGCCGCCTTTTTTTCCAAAACTTTTCAAGTCCCCACCTGCGGAACTCGCAACTTCCGTGCGTGCCTTGATGTCAGCGCGAATGCTCTTACGTTCGTTCTCCACGACCTTTTCCGCTTGAGCCACGTCATCGACGGAGGCTTTCGGATCGAGCGTCACCAGTTGGCCAAATCGATCCACCAACAACGCCTTATCCACGACGCCCAATTGCTTGAGCTTCTTAAGATCCAGCTTCAAGTCCGCGTGCTCCGCCAAGTCGATGTCGGTGGTCGCGGCGGACGCGATGTCGGCCAGCACGCTGCCTGTAAACACGGGAACCTCTTCATCGCGCAGCGTGTTGTTGGCCGGACGAAAGACTTCCGTCTTCGGCGGACGTCCACCCACGAATTGCCCCAATTGCAGCTTTTCGAGTTTCGCCGCAATCGTCGTCCCCGCTTCGGAGAACCACTGATAGACGTCAAGGTAGGCGCTGGGTAACCCAGTCTCGATTTTCGCTTTGTCGGCTTTGGCGAGGAAAATCCGCTCTTCGTTGGGAATGAAAACGGGGGGAGTCGGTTCACTCCACGGAGTCACTCGAACCTCGACGAGAGCCGTTTCCTCCTGGACCAATTCCTCGACCGATCGCTTAAAGTTCGGATTCCGCAAACTGACTCGCATGCGATAGCGGTATGCGTTTCCAGGATTGACTTGGAAATCGAAATACCGAAGCAACAAATACTTCGACATGCGACCGTTGTTGCGAGTCAATTGATCTTGATAGCCGCCCATCGTCGACGGATTAGCGATGCCGCGCATCATGCTCGAGTCAATTCCCCCTGAGTACGGCTGCGCGTCTCCTTTTTGCATTGCCGTGCCCATCTCTTGCATCATGCCGGCCATTTCGTTGCCGCTGAATTGGCTGCGCAAGTTTCGGCCATCAACCTGGATCCTCGACAGTCCTTTCTTCTTGCCTGGCTCCTCCTTCTCCTTACGCTTCTCGGCCTCATCGAGCATTTTCTTCGTGATCTGTGCCTGAAGCTCAACTTGCTCGTCGCTCATGGCCTTGATCAATGGATGTGATGCGAATTTTTTCCAACTACCAATCACACGGTGTGGCAAAGGCATTGTGAAAACCGAGTCGGTGTAAGCAATGTCAACCAACTCTGTGTCGAAATCGACTTTCTCGAGCAAATCCAGTGTGGCTTGGAAATCGACCTTCTCCCATTTGCCAGACCATGGTTTGTCGCCGGGTTGGGCAACCTGTCGTTCGACTTCGAAGTCCGTGAAATTGACTAACTCAGCGGCTTTCGCTTTCTGCTCATGCATCGCTTTGACGAGTTCATCCAGTTGGTCACTCAATGGGAAGACCGCTCGGATCGAAACGAATCGCATTCCGCGCGCATTGATCGTGGGGCCGGTGGATGCCCCCGAACTTTCGGGGCTCGCACCGCCAAAACCGGCTCTCGCGCGATCGTACGCAGTCGCGGCGGCCGCCCCGGCACCTGCAGTCACCCCTGATTCAGCAGGGCCAGCCGCAATATTTGCTCCGCCCGTTCCATCATTGCGGGACTTAGGAAGTGCGAAATCATCATCATCGTCTTTCATTGGACGATCCACGACCGCGAAATCCTTACCCTGCGGTTGCTCAATCGAGTTTTCGATCATCACAAACTTGCCGCCATCGGCGATCGGCTGGATCGGTGCAAGCCACCTCGGCTCGGACACTTTGACCCCAGTGGGGTACATCGGCCAGTACCAGTTGGTTGAGTACACATAGCGGCTCGTGTCCAGCGGCGAATGAAGCATCTTCACGGATTGGCTGATGTCGCGAGAGGATTTGAACTCAGTCGCCTTTTCCTCAGTCCAGGCAGAAGCTTGAATTAAAGCTTCACCCTGCTGGACCTTCGCCATGAATTCTTCCGGCTGCTTGTCGTAGCGGCCCCAACTGGTGAAGGACAAGCAGACCAACACAAACAGACCGATCACACCGAGAATCACCTTCTCACCGTGATCGATGACGGCTTGTTTGTAGTTAATGCCTTTGAGTTTTGCGGCAAAGTTTTTCATGGCTAACTCCCTTTACCAGCGTGACTGGTGACTGGCCTGTCGACGAATGGCTCGATTCTGTGCTTCCGCAATCGTGATGGACGGCTCACGACTTTGGTTCGGCGGTGGATTTCTCAGAGGACTCTGGAGATGGAGGAGATTTTTCTGCAGGTTGGTCTTTGTCGGTCTCCTTTTCGGAGCCTTTGTTTTCCGGCTTCGCCGGTTCAGACTTCGGAGCCTCTCCGTCATCAGGTTTCTTAGGCTCGTCGCCAGGCACTTCGGAAGTTTCCGCAACGGCTGGTTTCGTATCGGCCACAGTCGAATCGGTTGGCTGTGCTGCCGGTTCCGAAGAGGATGCAACTTCAGGCTTGGGAGCAGTAATGGTTGGTGGAGATTGCCCCGCGTCCGCAGCGGGGACCGGCGGACGATACAACGTCCAAACTCCAAGAATCGCAACTTGAGCAAGATTGGGATCGGACATCGCCGTGACCGAACTTGTACCACTCGATCCTCCCGGCCGCGCGAACGCACCAGTGGGTCCCGCCCCAGCGTCATCCATGGGAGCAACTGCGGCACCGGCGTCGGGGCCACCCGCTGGATACGGGCTGCCGCCGGAGCTTTTCCCCGCTCCCCCGCCAAATGGCGAAGCAGAGCCACCCCCAGATGGTGATGCCGAATCCGACATCCAGACCTGCTGCACGCGCACAATCTCGACGGGGAACGGCGAGTTCATCAACTCTGCGATCAAGTCCGGGACTTTCGTGTGGTCCATGATCACCTTGATATAGAATCCGCGCCGCTTGTAGGGCTGTGTTTCATCCAGGTCGACATAGCGCTTGTTTTCCGGCTTTCCAGTAGCCGTTGTTCCCGTTGTGCCCGCACTTGATTGCGATCCTGGGTAACCCTCACCCATAAAGCCTTTATTCGACGCCCCGCCGCCACCTGCGTCACCGCCGCCGGAGAGCACCGTGGAGTCAGTGAGGAGCGTAAATTCTTCCGCGATGTTGATGTCGGCGGAGAGTGCTGCTGATTTGTTTGAAGTGCCTCCGCCTGCCATACCTGCCATTGGTCCAAAACCGCTGTCTCCGGCGTTGGACGAAGCGACGGCAGTTGTAGTAGCTCCAGCTGCTGCCTTTGTTGCTCCAAACAACAGGATCTTTCCCAACTGCTTGACGAACGCATCACCTTGTGAAATCGAGTTGGCGTTCACCCGAGCAATGGCTTGCAGCAATTCCGTCTGCAACCAGATGTCTTCTTGGCATTCCCAAATGTCTTCCTGCGTGGGAGGAAATTCAGACCATCTCGCCGTATTCGTCTGATGCAGATCGGCCATCGCAAAGGCGACTTTGCGGCGTTTATTAGAGTCACGCAAATTCTTGCCGTCATCCAGCGGATCGACGATTTCCCAGAGCCGACGAATCTCACCGAGATAATCAAACTGGTACTTAAACCCCAAGTCAGCGCCCCCCTGTTCTGGAGACACCGACTTGAAGTACTCCGCCTTGCTCATCACGGCCGCGATGTCTTCTGGCCAACGCAACTTTTCTTTCTGATCGCGCCACAGCTCCTCGATGGCCAGGCGATTCTTCAACGCCTCCTGTTCGTTCAACGCTTGCAGTGCCTTCGACCACGAATCATTGGGCGAATTCGCGCCGGACGGAATGCCTTTGAAGATCGACTCCAGCGCATCCGTGCGCGTTTTGATCTGCGCGGCGAGTTCTCCGGTGGTCATGAAGTAACCGACGATGGGGAGGATCAAGACGATCGCAAAGAAGATCCAAAACTTGTGAGCCAAGACGGGCTTGAGTTTATCCATGACAACCTCGATTTGATGGGATCATCGACGTGATGAAAAATTCTGTAATCACATTTCCGCGTCTCATTGAGACGTGTTGTTGGCGGCCGGAGGCGCTTGCACGGGGACCGTGGTTGGAATTGCCGGGTTTGCGGCCGGATCACCGGTTGCCGGCGCGATCGGCGTCGCCGAAGGGTTGTTCGGATCAACCTGGACCACGGGTTTCAACCGCAATTCGGGCGGAGTTGGCACCCAGGCAAATTGAATTGTGAAGTCCGTGCGATCAATCATGCGGCTGTCGGCGTCGCCGCCCTCTTTTTTGGAGCCATCCGTCTTATCGGGAACGGCACTCGGGACGTTGCCCGATGCCTTAGGAAATCCGCCGAATACTTTGGGTGCTCCTGGTCCCGTTCCGTCTCCTGCTCCGGCGGACTTCGCCTTCTTGCCGCGTGGGAAGTATTGAACGGACTTGTATTTGGGAACGAGTAGCGGAACACAGGCATGCGAGATCCCTATCTTCCTCACGGGCACAGGCTGCGAAGATCCAGGCTGGGTCACTTCGAACTTGTTGAGATCACTCAAAATGGTGGATGTCACGAACCCTCTTGCCTTCTTGGACTCGTTGACGGGATCGTTGCGATAGTGTTCGCAAACCAGCGTGAAAACATAGCCCGGACCAGACGGTCCTTTTTCACGGTCGGCCGGGATCATTGAGAGGATGATCGACTCTTTTTCCTTGACCGCCTTCATTTCATCGAACCACTTGCCAACGTTGTCGTACTTTTTGGCGGTGACGCTTTTTAGATTGATGCGATTCTTGAGCGTGATGTCTGGCTCGTCCTGATCATTGCCGACGTCCCGCGGCAGGCATTCGTTAATGGCGCGATAGACCTCCAGCCACATCTCGCGCGTATCGAGCGCAGTGACAAGTTTGCCGCCCGCGTCCTTGAGCTTCGCATTGGCGTCCTTGGCATCGGAAAAGGTCTTAATGTGCCCCGACTCCAGCGACTTCAATGCGGTGACCTTGTCCTCAGCCGCTTTGAACTTTGTCACACTGACCGAACTCGCCACGTTGCTGTAGCCGGCCGTGGACATCGCCAAGCCGAACAACAAGCTGGCGGCGGTGGCAACAGCCCAAGGTTTCTTGCGGCGGATCTTACGAGCGGTCGCAATCTCGGACGGCAGTAGAGTCGTGTGAATTCGAGTCAGCTTTAGGGCTTGCAATGCCAGCCCATACGGCACCACGAAGCTGAGCACGTTCTCTTGAAACAGCGGAGCATTCAGCACTGCGTCGCCGACCAAGGCTTGGAAGTTGTCGACTCGTTCCACTTCGTATTGCAGGTTCTGCTGCAAGAATTTTTGTAGGCCGGCCAGTTTGAAGCCGTTACCCGCTCCGACGATCTTAGTGATCTTCGCTTCGCGGTTGACGCTGGAGAAGTAGCCGATCGACCGCTGAATTTCGGAAACGTAATCGTTGAACACCGGACGCAGGGCCTGGAATACGGCTCGCGGGTCGGGAGCTTTCGTGGCATTGCATTTCAGGTGCTCGGCCTTGGCGAAGGTCAGTTTCATTTCCTTCGTGAGAGCACGGGTGAAATGGTTACCGCCGATTGGGACGTTGCGAATCCAAATCTTGTTGCCGTTCGTGACCAGCAGCGTCGTGTTGTCTGTGCCCATGTCGAGCACGATCATGTGGTCGCCTTCCCCTTCCAGCTCCTGGCCGGGACGCAGGCCGATCTGATCGAAACACAAAAAATTGTGCATGGCGAGCGGCGCGATTTGCACTAGTTCGACTTCTATCTTGTTCGTGACATAAGGCTTGATGGCCGTGTAGATGCCTTCCTTCTTCATCGCGAAGAGGCCGACTTCCGCACCGAGCATGAAGCCGCTTTCCTCAATGCCGCCGCCGAGCGTTTGGTAATCCCAAATTACGTCTTCCAGCGCGAATGGAATTTGTTGCTTGGCTTCGTAGCGGACGATTTCGTCCACTCGGCTGGACTCGACGGGAGGGAGTTGAATGAATCGTGTCAGAGCCGACTGGCCGGGAACGCTGATGGCGATCAAGTCCCCTTTGGTCTCGTTGCGAGAGAGGAAGGTCGAGATCGCAGTTTGGATCAGCTCATCCGGTACGGCGTCGGGCTGGCTGAGGATTTTTGCGTGCGGGATGTAATCGAATGCGACCGCAATGACTTGGCCCGCCGCTTCGGCGTAGCGGAGCCGAATCGCCTTTAAGCCGGCCTGGCCGATGTCGATGCCCCAAACGGCCTGAGTATCCGCCATGGAATTCACCCTAAATCACTGAGCGATTGGAAATGAGTTGCAGCAAAAGCGTCTGGCCACAAAGTCGAGAAATGAATTGGAGTTCTACGTCGTTCAATGTTTTGCCAACTTGAGTGTGTCACGCGAATCTCCAGTCGGCGGCAGGCTATCAGAGGGTTTTTCGACCCGTCAACCAAGAACCTTATACCGACTGGTGTTCCGCGCACAGCCGTCAGACACGGATCGGGACGGGGCGGTTCCCATGAAATTGAAAAACAACTTCGGCAGACTCATCCCCCGGCTCTCTCCCAAGTGACTCCCTTCCACTCGCGATGAGCGTTTAACATCCGTCCCGAATCCACTGTCCAACGAGAAACTCTGCACGACCAATGCTCACCGACGTTGTCATCCTGATTCCGTGCCACAGCCTCGAAGACTTCCCCACCGATTTGGGAGACAAGCCAGCGGAAGGGCTTTTGAACGCCTTCGCGGTCGCCTGGCATCCGTGGCTACTCGCGCAAACGCGGACCTTGCCCGGCTGGCATCGAGCCGACAGTCCTCCCGAACCGGCCCCCAACCGGGTGATTATCGTCCCGACCTGTTGTGAAGACCGGCTGGAAACGGATTGGATCAAGCGTCAGCGAGAAGCCGGTGCCCATGTCATCGCCGGACTGCACAAGCGGGACGAACTGCTGGCCGAAGTTCTCGCCGCCGCGCGCGATTGGGCTCCGCCGACCGGATCGAACGCCAGCACGACACCGTTGGTTGGAGAGACGCCCAACGACTGCGGCCCAACCACCGGCGTGACCGGTCCGGAACAATTGGATGCCGAGCTCGTGGCGGACTTCTTCGCGCTGGGGCTCACCCATTTGCTGGTCGAACTGCTCTCTCGGCAGATGCACTATTTCGGCGAGATCGACGAAATGCGTCTGCGGCGCGAAGCGATCGAAGCGGCGGAAGCGTTAGTGGCCGGACGGCTTGACGATGTTTCGCCGCGGCTCACCGCCTGTTTCGAGGCACTGCACGAGGCTCGCGAGCGGTTCTATCCGACCGATGCGTATTTGCTCGACATGTGCCTGCTGATTCCGAGCATGGCAGACGACAAGCTGATCCCGCTGCTGACGGGCAGCAAGCCGATCAGCTATTTGCTGACGGCTCGCGACGCCGAGCAGATCGCGAAAGAAAAGCCAGAACTCGCCAAGCTGCTGCGTGAGGCGGTGCTGCGCGAGACCGCTGAAATCCTCGGCGGTGAGTGGTCCGAGGGGCCGTCACCGATCCTGCCGCTCGAATCGCTGCTGCACGACATCCGGCGCGGGCGGGCAACGTGCCAGCAACTCTTCCGCAAAGAGCCGACCACTTGGGCGAGGCGACGCTTTGGTCTGGGCCCGATGCTGCCGCAGATTCTGTCCAAGAGCGGTTACTCGGCGGCGTGTCACTTTCTGCTCGACGACGGCATCTATCCCGATTCGGAAAACAGCAAGCTCCGTTGGGAGGGCTGCGACAATTCGACCATTGAAGCAATCTCGCGATTGCCGCTCGCCGGGGACTCGGCGACCAGTTACCTGCGCCTGCCGCAACGCATGGCGGAGGCGATGCAGCAAGACCAGGCGGCTGGGTTGATCGTGGCTCGCTGGCCGGACGTCCGCGGTCCATTCTTTGGGGACATCCTGCGCGGCGCGAAATACTCGCCGGTGATTGGCCGCTTCGCGACCTTTCGCGAATTCTTTGAGCGAACCGATACGCCGATGCGGCACACACGCTACGAAGCGGGCGAGTATCTCGCTCCGTTTCTGACTCGTTCCGTCGCCGCGCGCGAACCGAATCCGATCTCGCGCTTCTGCGATCACTTTGAGCGTCGGCAGCGATTCGATTCCGCGTTGTGGCTGCGCAGCATCGCGGCCGTCTTGCGAGGCCGGCGACTTCACGAGATTGATGCGTCGGCTGCGGAACGATTGGTCGAAGCGGCTGGCCCCGACGTGGGGCAGGTTTCCAACCTGCCAGTCTCAGCATATTCCAACGCGATTGCCGGGCAGGTCGAAAACCTGCCCCACGAAGTGGCGATCGCCGAACTGGCTCGATCCGGCGAGAAAGAATTAGCTCAGACGATTCTGCACGGTACGACCGAAAGATCGCCAGGCGTTCTGGTCGTGAATTCGCTCTCCTTCACGCGTCGGGTTCCGATCGCCTGGCCGAAGAACATCCCGTTGCCGGCGCACGGCGGCGCGGTCAAAGGGGTGTATGAGCACGACGCCGTTCGAGAAGCGCTCGTCGAAGTTCCGGGCTGCGGCTTCGTGTGGTTGCCGGCCTCCGGCGGCGGCACGGCAAAAGTCTCGGCGGGCGAAATCAAGACGCCGCTCGTTCAAGATGAGGTGCTGCGAAACGAGTTCTTCGAGGTTCAAGTCAGCTCAAAGACCGGCGGCATTCAGCAAGTGAAGGAATACGGTCGTAAGCCGAATCGGCTGAGCCAGCAGCTTGCGTTTCGATTTTCCCGCGAGCGAAGCATCAAGGTCTCCGACGACGACACTGCGTTTGAAGAGAAGACGTATTACTCCGAGTCCCGTTGCCTCGGATTGGAAGTCATCAGCCGAGGTCCGTGGCTGGGAGAAATCCGCACTCACGGCGAGATCGTCGATCAGAAGACCGACTCGGTGTTAGCCTCGTTTCGGCAGACGATTCGGTTGTGGCGTGGCCGCCGGTTGCTGGACATCGACATCGAGTTGGATGAAGTGAAGATGCCCGACGGTGAACCGTGGACGAATTATTTCGGTGTCCGTTGGGCGTGGATGGATACGACGGCCGCACTGACTCGGTCGGTGTTGGGAGCCGCTCAGCCGCTCGGCCAGGATCGCTTTGAGAGTCCGCATTATCTTGAGATCGCCGACGACGACACGCGGACCACGATCATCAATCATGGTTTGCCCTATCATCGCAAGACGGGCGCTCGGATGTGCGATTCGCTGCTGATCGTTGAGGGCGAGACGCGACGGCGCTTCCAATTCTCGATCGCGTTCGAGCGGCCGTATCCGTTGCAGGCGGCGTGGGACGCGATGTGTCCGGCCGTGGTCATCCCGACCGAGATCGGCCCGCCGCGTTGTGGAACAACTGGTTGGTTCTTGCAGGTCGATGTTCCCAGCGTGCAGCTCACGCGGTTGACCGATCTGATGGACGAGCCGCGCAGCGAAGCTCCTTCGTGGGAGTCTTCGGAGCCGACCGCCGTTCCGTCCGGCAGTGGCTTCGCCGTGCGGTTGCAGGAAACGGAAGGCCGGCAGCAAAGTATTGCGATGAGATGTTTCCGAACGCCTCTATCCGTTCGGCAACGAGATTTCACCGGCCGCACGAGCGGTCAGCCGCGCATTGAGGGGGACTCGGTTCGATTGTCGTTGTCTCCGTTTGAGATCACCGATGTGGAGATTCGATTTGATCCGCCGACCGTTGCGACTCCCACGGAAACCATGAGCGATTGAGAGCACGATTCATGATTGTGACGATTGATGGTCCCGCTGGTTCGGGGAAGAGCACCGCCGCTCGCGGACTTGCGCGGCGGTTGCAGTTTGATTTCCTGGACACCGGGTCGATGTACCGTGCCGTCGCGTGGCAATGTCTGCAACGCTCGATTGACCTGCACGACGCGGCCGCGGTTGCCGAGTGTGCTCATGCGATGCAATTGCAGCTCGACCAACAGCACGTCTACGTCGATGGTCGGGACGTGACGAATGAGGTGCGGTTGCCGGAAGTTTCACATGGCAGTTCGGTCGTCGCGTCGAACCCGGAGGTGCGTCGTGAACTGGCTGGCCGTCAGCGGGAATTCGCGAGCGGCCGCAACATCGTGACCGAAGGTCGCGACCAGGGGACCGCTGTCTTTCCGCAGGCCGAGTGCAAGTTCTACGTCACCGCCAACGCCGAAGAACGCGCCGCTCGCCGTCAGCGTGAGCTGCATGAACGTCACGAGCAGGCCGCTCCCTTCGACGACATCCTGCGTCAAATCCGCGAGCGGGACGAGCGAGATAAGACCCGCATCGCCGATCCCCTCCGAGCCGCAACAGACGCGATTCGCGTCGATACCTCCGGCCTCTCTCCCGAAGCGGTGCTCGATCAATTGGAGAGCATCGTCCGCCAACGCATGGCGGCAAAGTAGCACGAGAGATGTTTCTGCGAGCGGGGCGGCGTCAGCCCCCGGTTCCGCGCGGTTCATGCACCGGGGGGCTGACGCCGCCCCGCTCGCCGATCACCTTCGTGATTGTGCTTCCGTTGGCGATCGTGCCGGCCGCGCGAGTCGTTCCAATCGGGTGGATGGGGTCGCCGCAAACGGCATGTTGTTTTTCGGAAACAGGGGGACTTGGAACGCACGCGAGCGAATCTCTCGCATGATTCTGTGACACGACGGAAAGAGTCTCCGTGGGCTTCCCCTGTTCCCCGGACTATGTCATGGAATCCAACTTACAAGATTCGCAACCAGATCCCCCCAAGCGTGCCGGCGGGCTGCGGTTCAGCTCTGGCGCGTTTCAGCCACCGACTGCGAAGATGAAGTCGCCGCCAGTCACGATGGCCACGCCGCCTCGGGCTCCCAAGGGGCGGTTCTTTGTCGTGGCGATGGTGCTGACGCTGCTCGGCTTCGGAGCCTTCCGCGTGTGGGACTCGTTCTTCCATTACACCGCGTTTGGTGTGATCGACGGGCGAACGGTCGAAGTGCCCGCTCCGGTGACGGGGCTGGTGCGGTACGTCCATGTGCAGGAAGGGGACCAAGTCCGCCAGGGGGATCTGTTGCTGACGCTCGATCAGCATGATCTCGAACTGCGGCTGGGCCGGCTGGACGATCAACTGAAGCTGGTTCAAGCCAAGCTGGAAGCGGAGATGTCCACGACCCAGTGGCGACTCGCGCAATACTTGATCGAGTTCCACGAAGCGTCCGGCGAGTATCGCGACAAGTGGGCCGACGTGCGTGAGCGGCAAGTCCGTTGGCGACGAGCTCAGCAATATCGTGAGCGTGTTGCCGGCATGGTCGAAAAGAAGTCTGCCACTCAAGACGAACTCGAAGCGGCCCTTGCCGACGAGCATGCGCTGCGGGATCGTTTGGAGACGCTTGTCGAAGGTCTCGTTTCGTGGCAGAAACGATCGCAGGTGGCCGAGCTTCAATCGCAAGCGGGGCTCGACGTGTTGCAGCCGTTGCTGGCCGAAATGCGGAACCTCGAAACCGAACAAGCTCGATTGCGCGGCGAGATGGCTCGCGGGGAAGTCAAAGCTCCGGTCAACGGAACGGTCCTTAAGCGGCATCGCTACACCGGCGAAGGGGCCGAGCAATTGCAGACACTGTTCACGATTCTGGAAGAGAACTCGCTGGAGATCGTCCTGTATGTGCCGCAGCAGCGGATCGACGAATTCGATGTCGATCAAGGACTGCATGTCGCGCTGCCGCCGTTCCAAGATCAAGTCGCTTGTAAGGTCAAACGCTTGGGGAGCGAGAACGTCACGCCGCCGACGCACCTCCAACGGCACTACGCTCATCAAGCCAAGCTCTTGCCCGTGCATCTGCTGCCGGCGAGCGATCGGCTGGAACATTCGCACGTGCAACTGGGGGCGGTGGTGCAACTCCCCTTTGATGCCAAACGCTGGTGGAACAGCGGTTCGCCCGTGACGGAATTCCTGCCGCAAGAGGCTCGCTCTGAAAAGACAACACGACGTTGAGGTTGCACCCATGTCCCAATTGATATTCGCCAACTCACATCAGTCCGAACGCGTCGTCACACCGGCAGTCTCGCGCGAGAGCAAAACCAAGACGATGCTCCAACGCATGCTGATCGTCGCAGAGCCGGAGCAAGACCTCGCCTGGCTGGGCCGATTGAAGGCGATGTACTTCGAACCGATCCTGATGTTCTCGAACTTCGACGCGGTTCATCGGATGACCTAGGAACTCGACTTGCGGATGGTGTTGTTCGCTCAGCACTCGCCGATGATGGACGGCATCACCGCGTGCCAGTTGCTGCGACAGAGCCGCTCGGAAGACGACGTCGCTATCGCGCTGCTGCTCGACAGCCAACTGGAGGTGTCGATCGCGGAAGCGTTCGCGGCGGGTGCCTCGGAAGTCGTCTGCCAACCCTATTCGCCCGTCGAACTTGTCGCGCGAGTCGATGCCATGCGGCAGCGCCTGCAGTTGTGGAACGACGTCGAATCGTTCGGAGGAGTCGCCGAGTCACCTTCTCTGAAGAACGAAGCGGAATGTGCTCAGGCACGTCCGCACTTCGGCGTTGCGAAACGTCCTGAACCCGCCAGCGAAACTCCGCCGCCCGCGAAGAAACCGCCCGCGGTTGAGCCTCCGGTGGCGAAATTGCCTGCGCCTACACCGGCCGTTGTGGTCCCGGAAGTCGCTCCGGCTCAACAACCAGCGCGACTAACTTCATCACTGCTTTTGGGAGACTGGCTGCTGACGCATGACTTGCCTCGCGGGATCAAGCCGCCGGCTCTCGATTTGACACAGCTCAAGTTCGTCCCGACGTTGCCGGCTCGGCAAGTCGAAGCGGCTCGGCAGCGCGGTGCTCACAGTGAAACGCTGCTCGACCGCGTCTGGGTCTGTCCGCAATGCCGCGCGCTGCCGAGCTTCAGGCCGGCCTGTCCCTGTTGTGGATCGGGCGGAGTCGAACGAGACAGGATGCTGCATCACTTTGCCTGCGCATTCGTCGGCTCGACCGGCGAGTTCCAAGTCAGCGATGAGGGTTTAGCGTGTCCGAAGTGCTGCACTCAGCGACTGACGGTCGGCACCGATTGCGAATACCTCGACGGCCCGTGGCGCTGCACGGACTGCGATTGGAACACCGCCGAATTGGAGATCGTGGGGCATTGCCTGAAATGCGGCTTCCGATTTCCGGCTCAGCAAGCGGTCCTCGAAGATTTGGTAGGGCACTGCATCGCCAACTGACTCACCGGCGAGCGGGGCGGCGTCAGCCTCTCGGTTTTCCATATCGCATCGCAATCACCGGGGGGCTGACGCCGCCCCGCTCGCCAATCACTGTTCATGAAACAAAACCATGCTCACCGATTGGCTGCACTGGCTGACGTCGCTCACACCCACCGAGCTGGTGACAATACTCGGCGTGCTGCTATTCGTTGACGGTTCGCGCTACGCCTATTGCACGGCCAGTATGGCATTGTTCGATCTCGGCCAGTCCTGTTGGAGTTGGATGCGCGGCGTCCGACCACCGCTGAAGTACACGCATTGTCCGAGCGTATGCGTACTGCTGGTTGGACACAACGAAGGAGACACGATCGAAGAGGCATTGGCCTCAGTGTGGGGCATGTACCCGCGACTGGAACTGGTCGTCGTCGATGACGGCTCGACCGATGGCATGGCCGAGAAAGCTCAACGCTTTGCCGCCGAGCACGCGGGTGTGCTGGTCCTGAGCCGCTCGGAACGAGGCGGCAAATCCAGCGCGCTCAACTAGGGCTTGAGCTACACGCGAGCCGAGGTCGTCGTCTGCATGGATACTGACTCACGCTTCTCCGGCACCGTTCTGTGGGAGATCGTGCAGCCGTTCGCCGATCCGCAAGTCGGCGCGGTCTCGGCCAGCGTCGAGGCGTGGAATGCGTTCCACAATGTTTGCACCTGGCTGCAAGCCTACGAGTATCGCCAGACGATTTTCGTTGGCCGGCAGTTGGCGGAACGGATGGGAACACTGGCGATCGTTTCGGGAGCCTTCGGCGCGTTCCGCCGCGATCTGCTCGAACGACTGGGCGGCTGGGACGTCGGCCCCGGCGAGGATGGCGACATCACGCTCCGCATTCGCCGGCAAGGCTATCGCATCGCTGCCGCACCCTGGGCACGTTGTTTGACCAACGTGCCGACCACTTGGAAGCGACTGTTTCATCAGCGCCGCCGCTGGGATCGTTCGGTCGTGACTTACGAATGCCGGAAGCATCTCGATCAGGCGTACTTCTGGCAGAAGCATTTCCGCTGGTCGAACTTTGAAGTCTTTCTGGAACGCTGGTTCTTCAACATCTACTGCCTGTTCGGCTGGTGGGCCTACGGCATCTGGCTGTGCGCGATTTTCGCCAACGACATCTGGCACATCGCGGCGTTGTTGTATTTCTGCCTGCTGGCCTTCGAGTTCGTGCAGATGCTGCTGATGCTCTGCTACTCGCGCACACCCGGCCGAGACTTGTTGATTAGCGCGGTGCTGCCGTTTTACCCGCTGTACCAGGCCTTCCTGAAAACCGCCGACGCCGTGGCTGTTTTCGAAGAGTTGTTCTTCCGCCGCTCGAAGCAAGACAACTTCGTCCCGGCCAAAGTCCGCGAAGTCACCTGGCACTGGTGAGCCTTGAGGCAGTTTCAAAACCAGCACGAAGCGTAAGCGAGTGGTCGTTTTGCGATGATTTGGCCACTCGCTTGCGCGTCGTGCTAGGTTCTGCAACTGCTTCGGGTGACGAATCCCTTTACGGCAATTGAGATTTGAGACCTCAGCGTTCAGACTCCCGCTCGGTTCCCAACTCATTCCACAAGGTGCCTCAACGTGTCTCAGACCACAACAGATTCGTCTCCCACGTCCGATAAGCCGCTGGTGCTCGGCAAGCATGTACTGCAATCACGCTTGATTGTCGGCACCGGCAAGTACGCCACGTTTGAATTGATGCAGCAGTGTCTCGCGGCGAGCAACTCGGACGTCATCACCGTCGCGGTGCGGCGCGAGCGATTGATCGACGCCGCAGGTCGAAACATTCTCGATTTCATCGACCTCTCCAAGTACACGATCCTGCCCAACACAGCCGGATGCTTCACCGCCGAGGATGCCGTGCGAACTGCTCGGCTGGGACGTGAGATCCTCGAAGGCTTGGAAAACCCTGGAGCCGATTGGGTCAAACTGGAAGTGCTGGGTGACAAGAAGACGCTGCTCCCCGATCCGATCGCCACGCTGCACGCGACCGAGCAACTCGTCGCCGACGGCTTCCAAGTGCTCGTCTACACGACCGACGATCCGATCACGGCGAAGCGACTGAAGTCGGCCGGAGCGACCTCCGTCATGCCAGCCGGCAGTCCGATCGGCAGCGGACAGGGCGTGCTCAACCCCAACAACATCCGCATCTGCCTGGAATACCTCAAAGAGAACGATCCCGAATACCCGGTGATCATCGACGCGGGGGTCGGCACAGCCAGCGACGTCGCGTTCGGCATGGAACTGGGCTGCGATGGCGTGCTGCTCAACACGGGCATCGCCGGAGCGACCGACGCGCTGCGCATGGCCTACGCGATGAAGTGGGCCTGTCAGGCCGGCCGGCAGGCGTATCTGTCTGGCCGCATTCCGAAGAAACTGTATGCGACCGCCTCCAGTCCGGAATCGGGAACGATTTCACCAGGCAGCCGATAGCGGGTTCCGTCCTAAAAAAGCGAATGAACCGATTCGGAACGATCATGCTCACTCGCCTGCCGCAGTCTCTCTGTACTTGGAATTTTCGAGTGCCGGATACATCTGCGGGAACGGCCGAATTGAACTTCAACTTTTTGTCGGAGCAGGGCGACATTCGATTCGATGGCCAGGACTTTGAAGTTCGCAAGCACGGTTGGACGAGCGGCCGCTGGACGTTGGAAGCCAATGATCGAACGCAGGCCGAGGCGCAGAAAACCAGCCCGTTGACTCGCACATTTGAAGTCACGGCCGGAGGCCAACAATTAACGATCCAAGCACAATCGATGTTCACACGGTGTTTCGACATTCTGGAGTCGGGACAAATCCAAGGGACGATTCGGCCCATGCATCCATTCACGCGGCGCGCCGTGATTGATTGCTCAAGCCAAGTGCCGGAACTTGCCCAACTCTTCTGTTTCTGGCTGGTCGTCATCACTTGGCGTCGCGCCCAAAAAAACAACAACAGTTAATCCACAGAATAGAAACGAGATCATGTCAAAGATCGACTGGAGCTATCACCGCCCTGGCTGAATGACCTGTGTCAAAGCCCAGGAGTTCTTGGGCCGCACCACTGTCGAGACCGTCGAACAGATCGACGCGCGCAAGAAGAAAATGCCAGCCGCCGACGCGCTGACTTTGGCCAAACAGGTCGATCGCATCGTGGCCGCGAAAGGCTCGAAGGTCGTTACGCTGGACCTGAAGAAGGACAAGCCAGATGCCGAGACGTTGCTGGCGGTGCTGCTCGGCCCGACCGGCAATTTGCGAGCCCCCACATTTCGCGTCGGCCGCACGCTGGTCGTCGGGTTCCATGAAGAGACCTATCAGGCGGTCTTCGGCAAGCCTTCATGAGCGGCACGGCGCGAGCCGCCGGTGTCAGCACAAAGATCGCCCATACCGGCGGCTAGCGCCGTGCCGCTCACTCATCACGGGCTAACGCCCGAATGCTTGGGCGATGGCCTTTATGCGCTGGCGATTCACTCCCAGGTCTGACTTTCCCACGCGCGACGCCGATCGAAAGTGGATCACCCGTTGCTCGCGGTCCACGAAGAACTCGACGTCGTCGACAAAGCGAAACAGAGCGCTGGTGAATTCCGCATGTAAATAGTTGTCATCCGCCGTAATGATCCGCGCTCGTGGCATTGCGGAGACAACGGATCGCAACCGCGAGTGTGCCTCAGACGGATCGTCAACGATTGGGATCGGTTCCATCCGACTCTCTTCGCGATCCGTCTGACTGGAAACGCAGTTCGGTGAGTCGGGGCAGGGAGCCAATCGGCCGTCCTGTACGCCCAACGTCTTCGGTCGTCGTGCCGATGCGCTGAGCAACGCCAGTCCGACGATCAGTAACAGGGGCACGCCAAGCACTGTGATCCACATTTTGATTCGCTTCACGAGATTGTTTCCAAAGGATTTCCGCCTGGTCTTCCGGCCGCGCCTACTGAGGAGAAAATGTTATACACCATGCGGCCTCGAATGAGACGCCTTGCCGCTCGCCGTGCTTGACAGGCACCGCTACAGTCCCGCCCCCATGTTTGTAGATCGTTACACCATTGAATGTCAGGCGGGCGACGGAGGCCACGGTTGCGTGAGCTTTCGGCGCGAGGCTCACGTCCCGCGCGGTGGACCGGACGGCGGTGACGGCGGCAAAGGGGGCGATGTCATCATCATCGCCGACGAGAACGTTAGCAGCCTGACCAATCTGGTTGGTCATAAGCATTGGAAAGGGGAGCGGGGAGCCAACGGGAAAGGCTCACGCAGTGCCGGACGCGATGGGGCCGATGTCGAACTCCGCGTCCCCCCCGGTACGCTGGTCAAAGACGAGAAAACCGAAGAGATCTTGTGCGATCTCGATCACCACGAGGCGCGATACGTCGCCGCCAAAGGGGGACGTGGCGGGCGCGGCAACAAGCATTTCGCAACCGCGACCAATCGCGTGCCGCACGAATTCGAGCGTGGGGAACTCGGCACCTCACGCACCGTAATGCTCGAACTGAAGCTGATCGCCGATGTCGGTTTGATCGGCAAACCCAATGCCGGCAAATCGACGCTGCTCAGCCGGCTGAGCCGTGCGACGCCAGAGATCGCCGATTATCCGTTCACAACCAAGTACCCGAATCTCGGCGTCGTGCGCATCGGCTTCGAGCGCCAGTTCGTGCTCGCAGACATCCCCGGATTGATTGAAGGGGCACACGCCGGAGTCGGGCTCGGCCACGAATTCTTGCGACACGTCGAGCGGACCAAGGTTCTGGTGCATCTCATCGAGCCGACCCCCGCCGATCAGTCCGACCCGCTGACCAACTACCGCGCGATCCGTGAAGAGTTGCGGTTGTACGATGAATCTCTGGCGACTCGGCCGGAGTTGGTCGTGGTCACAAAGTGCGAACTGTTCGAGTCCGAAGAGGTCGCCAAGCAATTGGAATCGGAGATTGGCCAGCCGGTGTTCCGCATCTCGGCTGTGACGGGCAAAGGACTGCCGGATCTGGTGAATCGCGTGTTCGAGGTGCTGAAGGATATTCAATAATCCGTACCGCGACCGTCAGGGAGCGGCTGGTCTCGATATCGCAACGGGCCGCTCCCTCACGGTCGCGGTACGGCTTCGGAGACATCTTATGCAAACGATTCGCGTGGCCGCCGTCAGCATGAACGCGGCGTTCGATCGGCTCAGTCACATTCTGGAAGACGTCGAAAGCTGGTGCCGCCGCTGCGCCGACGCGGGGGCGGAGTTGGTGCTCTTCCCAGAGTTGCTGATTCACGGGCATTGCACGCCGAACACTTGGGACTTGGCCGAGCCAGTTCCCAATGGGCCGAATACAAAGCGGCTCATCGAACTCGCCAAGAAATACCGGCTCGTACTGTCGGTCGGGGTGAGCGAGAAGGAACAAGACATCGTCTTCAACGCGCAGGTGCTGGTCGGGCCGGATGGCTACATCGGCAAGCAGCGCAAGCTGCACATGTCGCGCGACGAAACGCTGTTCTACAAAGGTGGTCGCGACATCCCGGTGTTCGACATCGGCAAGTGCAAAGTCGGCTCGATCATCTGCTACGACAATCAATTCCCTGAGCCGGCCCGCATCCTCGCGCTGCGCGGGGCGGAGATCCTGCTGATGCCACATGCCGCACGCATCAAGATGTGGGACGACACGCCGGAGTCTGCCGCTGCCGCCCGTCAGCATGCTCACGACTATTTCATTTCCTGCTACGCGCAACGTGCGCGCGAGAACGCTTGCTTCGTCTTACTGACGAATCAGGCGGGCCGAGCCGGTTACGTCTCGAACTATCCCCCCAACTCGCCGGCCCAACCGCATCATTCCGGTTGTGCGTTGGCGTTTGCTCCGGATGGCGAGCTGCTGGCCTCAACCCAGCGTGATGTGATTCAAGATGAGATGATCGTGCTCGACTTTGACGCCGCGCTGATCGCGAAAGAACGCAGTCTGCCGAATTACACGCTGCGTACTCGCCGCCCAGAGCTGTACGCTGAACTGGTCCGCGATCAGGTGACGTCCTAAGTAGGTTGGGACTCCGTCCCGACCATGTACTGGCGAGCGGGGCGGCGTCAGCCCCCCCCCGGTGATAGCGGATGTCGTGAATGGACCGGGGAGCTGACGCCGCCCCGCTCGCCGGAGATTCGGAATGGACGATTCCGCAAACGATGACAAGCTGGGAATGACGCCAGAGCGGCTCAAGGAATCGCTCGCGACGGCGGGGTTCGCGTTTCGCGGGTTTGACCAGACCAACATCGGTAAGACGCCGGAACTGCTGGCTCATCAGATTTACGGACCGATCGTCGAGAAACATTTGCTAGGAGCGTCGGCAATCACTTCCGACGTGCTGGGGCACGCGGTTGATTTGGTCGCTCGCGTGCGTGACCGTCGAGAACCCAAGCTGGCGGAATACGGCGAGGCAATCTCGCTGATCATCGCTGTCGAAATGGCGCAGCTCGAACTGTTGCGAGAATTCTTCGGCATCGAATATTCGGCCGCGCAGATGGCGATCGGCTACAGCTTGGGTGAGGTCGCCGCGCTGGTCGCATCGAACGTCTACAGCATCGACGCGGTACTGACGCCGCTGCTGGCTTTGTCGGACGATATGGTCGCCCAAGCCGATGACGTGCGGATGGGGATCGTCTTCTCGCGCGGGCCGGAGATGGAGTTCTCGGCGGTGGAGCGGCTCTGCCTGGAGATCACGAATCAAGGGAAAGGGACGATCGCGATCTCGTCCTATCTGTCGCCGAACACGGTTCTGGTGTTGGGGCAGCGCGGCACACTGGATGAGATGAAGGTCGCCGTGAAAGGACACTTTCCGAAAGGGACGAACCTCAAAGAGAACCCGCACCGTTGGCCGCCGATTCACACGCGGATCACTCGGCAGAAGCACATCCCCGATCGCGCGGCTGTCATGATGGAACGTATGCCAGGGGGGTTCATCGCGCCCAAGCCAAACATCCTGTCGTGCGTCACCGGCGAATTCAGTTACACCGACATCAACAGCCGCGACATCCTCGCCCGCTGGGTGGATGAGCCACAACGACTGTGGGACGTGGTCGATCAAACGATCTCCTCCGGCGTCGAGTTGCTGGTCCACGTCGGCCCGCATCCCAACATCATCCCCGCGACGATGCAGCGGCTGAGTCAAAACATACAACAACAATTGGCCTCGAAAACCTGGGGCGCGTTCGGCCTGCGAGCCGTCTCACGCATCGTCCGCCGCCCATGGCTGGCTAGTGTGATGTCGTCGAAGTCCAATTTGCTCCGAGCGCCGTTCATTCAAGAAGTGATCCTCGAAGACTGGCTGCTGGCGCAGATGCCTTGAGTAACGTAGGGTGGGTCGAGTCATCGAGACCCACCACAAACCGCGTTTAACTTGGTGGGTCTCGATGACTCGACC
>SXKJ01000158.1 GCA_005778115.1 Planctomyces sp.
GAGCGGGGCGGCGTCAGCCCCCCGGTACTTCGTGGCGATCATGCCCACCGGGGGGCTGACGCCGCCCCGCTCGCCAATACTTTCGCAGTTTCGCCGAGTCGGGACCTGTGATTTCGAAACTGCCCGAGTCGGAGAGTCAGGCTATGAACCGCAGTCTCGGACGTGGATTCACCGCATCGGGCGGATCGCATCGGGGGAGTTGCGAAACTCGACCGGCGGGACTGGTTCTGACAGCGGGTCTCGGCTTGCTGGTGCCGATTTTCACCGATAGCATCGACCCGCGTTGATGCCTTCCGTTTTCAGCTTCGTCCGCCACGGAGTTCCGCCATGCTGCGAGTTCTCAGTCACCCCCGCCAGTTGTGTACCGGCCTGACGCGGCGCGATCTGCTGCAAGTCGGCGGGCTGGGGATGATGGGGCTGGGCTTGGACAACCTCCTCTCCCACGAGTCGGCGAACGCGGCGAACGGACCACGAATTCAAGGGGAACTCAGCAATTCGTTCGGCAAAGCCAAGCGTTGCATCGTCCTGTTTTTGTATGGATCGCCGAGTCAACTAGAGACGTTCGACATGAAGCCGAACGCTCCCGTTGAGATTCGCGGCACGATGGAATCCATCCCGTCATCGCTCCCCGGCTGCGACGTCTGCGAGCACTTGCCGAACATGGCCAAGATCATGGATCGCACGACCGTCGTGCGATCGCTAACGCACCCGCATCCGATTCATGGCGTCGCGTATGCGATGACTGGCGCGTCGGCACTTGATGTGAATGCGGAACTCGAACCGAATGACCCGCGGCATCACCCGTACTTTGGCTCGGTGGTCGAGTACTTCGATCGTCAACGTCGTGGCGGCAAGCTCGGCGACTTCGTGCAGAACGCCGCGTTGCCCTTCCCGTTCAGCAGTCAGCGCGTCGATCAACCTTTCCGAGCCGGCCCATACGGCGCGTTCCTCGGAGCCGCGTACAACCCAACCTGGACCGAGTTCATCGGCCAAGGGACGAAGCAGATCACAAAGGCTCGTCCTGGTTTTTCGTGGACGGGTCTCGAACCGTATCTCGGCTGCACGCCAGACTCGTATTTCCGCATGGCTGCAACGGACGCTCCGAAAGACATGACCGTCGATCGCATGAGCCGCCGCCGTTCACTGCTGCAACAGTTCGAGGGTGAACGCCGCGATCTTGAACGGACGCTGGCCGGCACGTCGCACAGCAAGATGCAGGAGATGGCGTTCAACTTGATCAGCTCGACGAAAGTTGCCGATGCGCTCGATGTGCGGAAGGAATCGCCGGCGACTCGCGAGTTGTACGGTCACACGCTGTTCGGTCAGTCGTGCCTCGCCGCTCGACGAATGCTGGAAGCGGGGACTCGATTGGTCTCGGTCTTCTGGGACGAATTCGGACTGGCGGGCGATGCGTGGGACACGCATTACGAGCACTTCCCGCGCATGATCGACCAACTGCTCCCCGGTTTGGACCGAGCGTATGCTGGTTTGATTCTCGATCTGGAGCAGCGCGGGATGCTCGACGACACGCTCGTCGTCTGCATCAGCGAGCACGGTCGCACGCCGAAGATCAACCAAGCAAAAGACGGCGGCCGCGATCACTGGTCGCAGGCGTACTGTGCTCAGTTCGCTGGTGGCGGCATCGCGAAGGGCCGAGTCATCGGAGCGACGGACGCTCACGCTGCGGAAGTCACCGACCATCCGCTTTCGCCGAAGGACATGCTGGCGACGATGTACCACCTGCTGGGGATCGACCCGCACGCGACTCTGCCGGACAAAGTCGGCCGCCCGCAGCCGATGCTTCCGGAAGGAAGCCACGTCGTCACCGAGATGCTGGCCTGACCCTCGTAGCCACGTTCGCCAGAACGTGGGCCATTTGACGTTCGGCCCACACTCTGGCGAGTGTGGCTACTTGGCTTCTTTCGGTGCCGGCACCGGCATCCGCACCACGAGGTCATCGCCGCGCGGGTCGTCGTCGAAGCTGCGGCCTTCTTCGTCTTTCTCGTTGTCGCCGACGCTGTAGAGCAGGTAGCCCTCGGCCGTCTTGGCGTACTTCTGAGTTTGTCCGGAGAACAGGTCGGTTGGAATTTCGGCAATGTGTTTCGGAGCGAGCGGCTTCAGTGAATCAGGGTACGAGCCATGATCGGCTCGGTACGATTCGAGTGCGAACGCGAGTTCCAGATTTCGCATTTTTTGGATCGCACGGCCCTCGGCGATTCCCACTTGTTGAACGGCGGGAAGCAACAACGCGATCAACGCGTCGGACATTGTCTGACTGATAGCCGGCTTGCCTCCGAGCAGAGACAGCAGTGCTTGCGGTCCTCGGCTTTTCTCGACCAGCTTTTTGACGTCTTCGTTGAACTGTTTGACTTCGGCGTTGCGCTCGCGGTAGTCGGGCTTGCGGAGCGTCGCCGACAACCGGTCGTACCACTTGTTGGCGGACTTGAGCACCACGTCCCAATCGACGGATTGCATGATCGCTCCATCGGCCAGTTTTTCGACCAGAGTGCCGTCGCCCCCTTCAGCTCCGTTGACGATCGCATGCAATTTCATCTGGCCGCGACCCATGCGGTACGCGCAGTCGAGGAACATGACTCGCTCACAGTAGTCGAGCTTATCCGCCACGGACGCTCGCGGAGGTAGGCGGCCGAGTTGCTTGTGGTACATCGCCAGCATCTTCGCCGACGGTCTCGTTTCGGAGAGGAATAGCAGCTCACCCCGGATGGCGATGGATTCGATCGACACACCGACGAGGTACTCGATCAGCGTCGGCCCTTGCCCGACCAGCCGACCGAGCCGGTGCATCGTCATCAGATCGCGCCACGCATCGACTTGGCTCCCCTCAGCCAACTCCCACATCGCACGCGAGGCCAACGTACGAGCCAACTCACGCGACTTCTGGACGCCCGGCAGCAAGACGAAGATCAAGGCACCGTCGGGTTCCGCGTCGGTGCCGACCAGCGGCGAGAAATACATCGGACGCTCAGTCGCCAGCTCGATCGTTCTCAGAGGGACTTCATTCTGCTTGAGCCATTCGGCGACCAGCGGAAACTCAGCCTTCGTCCACGGACGCTCGCCGGTCTTCGACTCCATGTCGTTCAACGCGTTGTTGTCCTTCGGCTGCGCGCGAGCCCAAGTGTGAAGCGTCTGAAAGTACTTTCCATCCGCCGGAATCGGTTCGACCCCCATCCGCCGGAAGAAGGCGTCCGGCTGCCCCTTTCCTCCCTCAGGACTCGGCCCCATCGCCTGGTAAAGCAGCACGCAGGCGTTGTTCTCCGGCGTCACGCCTTTGCTGAACAGTCGGTTGACCGCCTCCAAATAGTCGACGGTCCCGTCCGCTCGGAGCGGCTCTGTCGCCCAAGTTGTCTCCTTGGAAACCGTGATCTTCGGCTGAGGCACGGCGGCCTTCGGCTTCGCTGGTTCGGCCTTGTCGTTCTGAGCCAGACTCCAACTCGAAAGGACGACTCCGATGGTTGCTGCAAATCCAAGAGATCGGCGTACCGAAGTGATGGCCATCGTTGAATACCCCTGTCGAAATGATCGCGACGTGCAGCCTGATCGTTCTGCCAAAAACCAGTTGGCAGAACGATGGGCGCAGAATGATTTCGAGCATAGATCGCCGACGCCAGCGTTTTTGTCTGGCGGATTGGAGAAAACGCCTCACGCCAGGACGATCCTCACCCGCGCTCATGCGATTCTCGGAGTGTGCCTGCTACGATTCGCCGGCCTTCGTAGGACCAATGACCAATGAGCAACGACCAACCACCTATTCGCCTCGGCCTGTTCGGCGGCTCGTTTGATCCGATTCATCTCGGGCACCTGCTGTTGGCCGAGACCTGCCGCGAAGCGTGCGAGCTGGATCGCGTGTTGTTCCTGCCGTGCGGGCAGTCGCCTCACAAACCGCGCGGCGCGATTGCGAGCGGCCAGCAGCGCGCGGAGATGTTGGAGTTCGCCATCGCAGGTGATCCGCGATTCGGCGTCTGCCGGATTGAACTCGAACGAAGCGGGCCGTCGTTCACGGTCGAGACATTGCGGCAACTGCGCGTCGAGCAACCCGACAGCGAGCTCTTCTTCCTGATGGGAGCGGACTCACTGGCGGACTTGCCATTGTGGCGCGAGCCGCTCGCGATTCTGGAACTCGCGACCATCGTGGCGGTGAATCGCGGACATCGTCCGCCGCCCGACTGGTCATCTTTGGAAAGTCGCTTGGGACCAAGCGTCCGTGATCGCGTGCGGCTGGTCACCATGCCGGCCATCGACCTCTCGGCCACGGAGATTCGCGAGCGAACACACTCGAGACGCAGCTTGCGTTTCCGAGTGCCTCGCGCGGTCGAGGAATACATCCGGCAGAACGGGCTGTATCAGAACGGCCGACTGTGAGCGGAATGGCGCTAGCCACCGGTGATTCGGGATCGACGATTACCAGCAAATTACCGGCGGCTAGCGCCGTGCCGCTCACACACCAAGCGGCCTATCGCAGACGCAGACGCTTTCGCTCGCTTTCGAGCAGAACCACTTTGCGCAGGCGGATCGTCTTCGGAGTGACTTCGACGTACTCGTCGTCCTCGATGTATTCGAGGGCCATCTCCAGCGACATATCGCGGGGTGGTTTGAGGATGATGTTTTCGTCGCTGCCGGAAGCGCGCATGTTGCTCAGCTTCTTCTCGCGGATCGGGTTGACGACCATGTCGTTGTCGCGCGAGTTCTCGCCGACAACCATGCCTTCATAAACCTCGTCACCTGGTTTGACGAACAGGTCGGTCCGTTCTTGCAGCTTGCCCATCGCGAAGGCGACCACTCGGCCGTTCTCCTGGCTGATCAGCACGCCGTTCGGGCGATGCGGAACTTCCCCTTCGCAGGGTTTGAAGCAATCAAAGCGGTGATGAATGACCGCCTCGCCCTTGGTCGCGTTGAGCAATCGCGTTCGCAAACCGATCAGGCCGCGAGCGGGGATCGAGAACGTCAGGTGGCTGATACCGTTGTCGCTGGCGATCAGGTCGAGGAGTTGTCCGCGGCGTGTACAGGTCGGCTCCATCACGGCCCCGACGTAGGCGGAGGGGACGTCGATCGTCAGCGTCTCGAACGGTTCGTTTTTCTTGCCGTCGATCGTCTTGATGATGACCTGCGGCTTGCCGACCGAGAGTTCGTAGCCTTCGCGGCGCATCGTCTCGATGAGCACCGAGAGATGTAGGATGCCTCGGCCAGATACCAGGAATTTTTCTTTCGAGCCGGCCTCTTCCACACGCAGCGCGACGTTGTGTTCCAGTTCGCGGTCGAGCCGGTCACGAATGTGACGGCTGGTGAGAAACTTGCCGCCGTCCTTGCCGGCCAGCGGTGAGTCGTTGATCGTGAACAACATCGACAGCGTCGGCTCATCGACGCTGATGCGCGGCAAGGCTCGCTGATTGAAGCGATCGCAAATCGTGTCGCCGATCTCCGGGTTGGGCAGACCGATCAGAGCCACGATGTCGCCGGCTTCCGCGCTCTCGGTCTTCACACGGCCGAGCTTGTCAAACAGATGAACTTCGGTGACATCGCCGTTGAGCGCTTTGCCGTCCGCTTTCATCACCGCAATCTTCTGCCCCGTCGTCACGCTGCCGCTGACGATGCGGCCGGTTGCGATACGGCCGACGTAGTCGGACCAATCCAGCGTGGTGACCATCATCTGCAACGGGCTGTCGGGATCGACGACCGGACCAGGGACGAACTCCAGCACTTTGTCGAGCAGCGGTTGCACGTCGCCCGATCGCGCCTTCGGATCATCGCTGGCGTAGCCTTCGCGGCCGGATGCGAACACATACGGGAAGTCGAGGATGTCGTCGGTCGCTCCAAGTTCCACGAACAAGTCGAAGACTTCGTTGAGCACTTCGTGCGGACGAGCTTCCGCGCGGTCGATCTTGTTGACCACGACGATCGGCTTGAGTCCGCGCTCGAACGCCTTCTGAGTCACGAATCGCGTTTGCGGCTTCGGGCCTTCAAAGGCATCGACCAGGATCAGCACGCCGTCGGCCATGCCGAGGACCCGTTCGACCTCGCCACCGAAGTCGGCGTGGCCGGGCGTGTCCATGATGTTGATCTTCACGCCCTTGTAATTCACCGCGATGTTCTTCGCGAGAATCGTGATGCCGCGCTCGCGTTCGAGATCGTTCGAATCGAGCATCGTCTCACGCAGTTCGGAATCGCGGAACTGCCCACTCTGCTTGAGCAGTGCATCGACGAGCGTTGTCTTGCCGTGGTCAACGTGTGCGATGATCGCGATGTTGCGAATGTCGCCGCGGCGAATCGGAGTTTCCGGTTCGGAAACAGGTTCCGGTTTGGGCATGTGCGTGTGACCGTGCGGGGTCGTAGGAGTGTGCAAAGACACTTTGAGTGGGCGATCCAAAGTCGCTGCGACAGACATAACGAAATCAGTTCAGTCAGGAGAAAAAAGCGGGTGGGCCAACGCGAGGCAAGCTCGAAGGGGCGGGGACTATAGCGGTCGGCCCAGCAGGCCGAAAGCCGATCTTTGGCGGAAACTCGGTGAAAACCACGTGAAATCCCGGCAAACTCGGAGGATTGTCACGGTTGCACGACGTTCGCGGTCTTGGCATCCAGCCTCGCCTCAGGCCGAGCTGGCTCGAAGACGCCACGCGGGCGGATCGTCATGGAATCCTTTTCGAGCGCCTGCCGAGGCATCGCCCGCTGGAGTCGCCCGCCGGACGGACGATGATCTGTCGTCGGTCCTTGCGAGTCATCCGGGAACGGATCGTGATAGTTCCACAACGCTCTGTCTTCCTCACTGGTTCGCGGCACAAGGTCCGGCGCGCGAGTATGCAGTGGATGGCAACCACTCATCCCGGCACCGCACGCGGCGGCGAACAAACATCGGCGTAGCAATGTCATGCGGGCGAAATCTGTTTGACGGTTCGAGTGAATGAGAAGAATAAGGAGTGCAGAAGTGAGAAGGAGAACAGTTCAGTCCGGCCTTTTGCCTTCTGCAATTTTTTACTGCAATCCTTATTTCCAGCACGGAGACAAATCGTGTTTGGATGAAAACTTCTCACTTGAAATCTAGTTCGAATCGCGCAAACGCGAATAGACAGCTTTCGTTTTCCCCGACGATTTCGACGTGTCGGCATTCGCGATCAAATTCTTGAAAGCCGTCTTGACCCTTTCGAGCGGCCTGCCATACACACCCGCCCCTCACGCAACTGGCCGCTTTGAAAACGACTCTTCGAATGCAGCTCGCGTGTCACTTCTCGATGCCTCTCTGACACAGTTCCGTGTCCTTCTGATAAGCCGTTCGTCCGAGCAAATTTTTGCCTCGCCCCACTTCGCCCTCAACAGGATGGTGCCATGATTGGGAAGCCTTCTCGTTTTGCTCCCGCACTGGGAGCGTTGTTGTGCCTCGCGTCTGCTACTCCGGTCTCCGCGCAATGGGCACCCTTCGGTGGCCTGTTTCGTCCGTATCCGTGCGCACCAAGTTGCGGTCCGGTTTGCCAGCCAGCCGCTTGGGCTCCGGCAGGTGGATGCAGCAGCGGTGCTTGCGGAGTCCAGCCGGTTGCCTACAGCAATTCGTGTGGATGTGCTCCGGCGATGGTGGCTCAGCCCGTGACCGAGACGGTCATGCGACAAGTCCCCGTTGTCGAATACCGCCAAGTGCGACAGACCGTTCGCAAGCCGGTCATGCAGACCAGCTATGTCGATCAACCGGTCACCGAGTACCGGCAGGTCGTCGATCAAAAGACGGTCAACGTGCCGACTTGCTCGTACCAAGACGTCACTGAGTGCCAGACGGTCCAACGCAACTGCGGTCAATGGGTCACGAAGTGGCACGTCAATCAGAAGATCGACCCGTGCCAGTATGACAACCGCCCCGGCTTCATGGCCGAGATGAACCGCATCGGCTTCGCGACTCGCCAAGCCCTTACTCCGTCGCAGTTCGCGACACGCGAGTACGTCAATCAAACGGTTGCTCAGCAAATCCCGGTGACTCGCCGCGTCGCCATCCAAGGGACGAAGCAAGTCACGTACAACGTTCCACGCACGATCGCGGTCCAGACGACCCGCAAGGTCGCGGTCAACACGATGAATTACATCAACGAAGAAGTGTTGGTGATGCAACCAGTCACGGTGGTGAAGCAGGTGCCGACCACTCAGACGACTTATCGCTTCGTCCCAGCCGGCAGCGCGTTGGCGTTCGGTCCGGCCAGCACCGACACCGCTCTGCGTCCGACTCCGGAAACCGAATTGCCGAGAACCAGATCCGCAACTCGCGATACCGAAAAGGCCCGCTCGTCTGATGCTGGAGAGACCCCTGCCAAAAAATCCTCCTACGAACGACGCAGCTCGGCGAACGACGAGTTCGACGACAGCCCGCAAGCGACTCGTGAACCGGCCGCGACACCAGCAGTTCGATTCGTTGCCGCCAAGATGCCGGACTCAGCCCGTGTCACCGGTTGGCATCCGACACGGACAGCGTCTGCCGAAAAGACGACTCCGCGTCCCATCATCACCATCGCCGAAAATGCTCGGTAAGGTCCAGGAAATTCGAGCCGGGCAAGGATGCCCGGCTCATGGAAGGCGATGGACAAGGACGTCCGTCGCCGGTCTTTCTCGAAACTCTTTTTAGTGCTCTCTCCAACCTCCTGTCATCGAACTCGCTGAACTCTCTCTCCTCAGCCTCGATGACAACCAACGACAAGGTCACGTCTCTCCTCTCCCTCCTCCCTCCGGTTCCTCAGAATCTCTCTCCCTCCCTCGCGGTGTTCGGCATCAGCCCGATCGCCCAAATCGAATCCTTCCCCCCGAACCCGGCTTCTTCTCCAGAAGCCGGGTTTTCCTTTTGGAGAACCGCTGATTGCAAATTGAGAATTGCAAATTGAATGACAACTCAACGATTGTGCGGTTTCTGTTTGCGTTCAATTTGCAACTTTCAATTTGGAATCGCATTCCCTCATAGGCAAACCTGCTTCCCTCTCGGAGGAACGCCACAAACAATCGTCGAAGCCTCCGCGAATCGTGTTGACCCATTCGGCCAAATTCTTATACGGTCCCGCTGCTGGTTTCTCTGACTGGCTTCGCTTCTCTCCTGCCGGAATTCTCTCGGCACTCTTCGCTAATCAATTCCCTCCTCAGCGACCGAACAACGTGGGTTGTCTGGTTGTCCGATTCCTTACTCCCGTGTGACGGAGCACGATCACCATGTGTGGCATTGTTGGTTATGTCGGCTTTCGACCTGCGGCGGACATCCTGTTGGAGGGACTCCGACGATTGGAATATCGCGGCTACGACAGCGCGGGGATCGCGGTGATTGATGCGGGTGAGATTTCTATTCGCAAGAAAGCCGGCCGCGTGCAAGAGTTGGCTCGGCTGTTGGAAAAGCATCCGGTCAGCGGTTCGCTGGGCATCGGACACACACGCTGGGCGACGCACGGACAACCCAGCGATGTCAATTCACATCCTCACGTCGGTGGTAACGGTGAAGTCGTTGTCGTTCATAACGGCGTGATCGAAAACTATTCGACCTTGAAGGCGAACTTGCAGACACTGGGCTATGTCTTCCGCAGCAGCACCGATACCGAAGTCGCCGCGCACCTGATCGCTTACGAGTACAGCGAACTCCTCAAGATGGGCGAAGATCCCGAATCGCCGAACACCGCGATTCAGGCGGTCGAGGCGGCGATCAAACAGTTCAAAGGGACTTATGGGCTCGGAGTGTTGTTTCGCGACATCCCGGATTTCCTGATCGCCGCGCGGTTGGGCAGCCCGCTGGTGATCGGCATGGGACAGGGCGAATACTTTCTCGCCAGCGATGCCGGACCGCTCGCCGGACATACGCAAGAAGTGGTTTACCTCTCCGATCACGAGCTGGTCGTGCTCACGTCGCAAGGGATGCAACTGCATCATCGCGACACCGGCAAACATGCTCCCGACGTGCAGGTACTGGAACAGGCCGAGGCCGGTTCGGGTTTGAACGGCTTCGAGCACTTCATGCTCAAGGAAATCTTCGAGCAGCCGGAAACGATCGAGAACGCCATGCGCGGCCGCTTGGACGAAGACGAAGCGACTGCGAAGTTCGGCGGCTTGAATCTGACGCCTCAGCAACTGCGCCGCATCGACCGGATTGTGCTGACCGGTTGCGGAACCAGTTGGCACGCGGGGCTCGTCGGCGAGTACCTCATCGAAGAGTTCGCGCGCATCCCGACCGAAGTCGAGTACGCGAGTGAGTTGCGATATCGCAACCCACCTCTCTCGACCAGCACGATGGTCTTCGCGATCACGCAAAGCGGCGAGACCGCTGACACGCTGGCCGCGATGCGCGAATGCAAACGGAAGGGACATCCGACGCTCGCGATCTGCAACGTCGTCGGTTCGACGATTGCGCGCGAGGCTGACGGAGGCATCTTCTTGCACGCCGGCCCGGAAGTCGGCGTCGCTTCGACAAAGGCGTTTACCTCGCAAGTCACCGTGCTGACATTGCTGGCGTTGTACCTGGGCCGATTGCGGAACATGTCGTACCCGGCCGGGCAGCGGATCATCTCGCACCTGCAAGCGATCCCCGACGCCATTCGCAAGACGCTGGAATGCTACGAGCAGATCAAAGACATCGCGCAGCGTTACTGCGACTACGACAACTTCCTGTATCTCGGCCGGCTCTACAACTTTCCGGTCGCACTGGAAGGGGCGCTCAAGCTGAAAGAGATTAGCTACATCCACGCCGAAGGCTACCCGGCAGCCGAGATGAAGCACGGCCCAATCGCGCTGGTCGATGAGCGAACGCCAAGCGTCTTCATCGCTCCGAGAGGCCACATCTATCCGAAGGTGATGAGCAATCTCGAAGAGATCAAAGCGCGCAAAGGCCCGGTCATCGCGTTGGCGTGCGAAGGGGACGCGAAGCTCGATCAGTTGGCCGACGACGTGATCTATGTGCCGTTCGTCGAGGAATACTTGCAGCCGCTGGTCTGCTCGATCCCCTTACAGCTCTTGTCGTATCAGATTGCCGTGCTGCGCGGCTGCAACGTGGATCGGCCGAGAAATCTGGCGAAGAGCGTGACCGTCGAGTGATCCAATCGCGACGCTGCTCCGGCGCGACCGCGCGGTTGAACCGGTTTTGTGGGCACAAGTCGGTGGCAGGTGGCCGTTCCTGTCACTCGCCGCTTGTTTTTCGCGGTCGTTCCGGCGGAAGATGTCGCGGTTGCGCAACTAGAGCGAACACCTGCTGCGCCTCGTCTCGACGGAACAAATCATGCCCGACTTTCTGGCTCTGGATTGGGAACATCGGCAAGTCTGCGGACTCGATGCGGAAGTCACGCACGCCGGTGTGCGTATCCGAAAAGCCTTCACGCTCGTGTGGCCCGAAGGGAAGTCGCCCGATGTCGATGTGCCGGCGGCCGGCAGTTGGTTGATCGAGCAATTCGCCTCGCTGGGGCTGACGGCCAAGAGCGTGCTGGTCACGTTGCCGCGCGAGGATGCCGTTGTCCGAGTCATCGAAGTTCCCAACGTCCCGGATGCGGAGTTGCCCAACGTCGTGAGGTTTCAAGCGGCGGCGAAGTCCGCGCGGCCGCTGGACACCTTGCGTTTGGACTTCCTGCCGCTGCCGCCGCGAGACGGAGTGGCCGGACGCGAAGTGCTGGTGGCAACGATCGGTCGCGAAGTGCTCGACTCACTGAGCCTCGTTCTGTCTCGCACGGGTTGCGAGTTAGCGGGAGTCAGTTTGACCGCTCCGGCAATGGCGGAATTGATCGCGCGATTGGAGAAGACCGATCCGCCTCCACGTCACGCGGTCGAGTTGGCGATCGTCGCGAACGAGCAGCATGTGGAAATCTCGCTGCTGCGCGATCGAGCGTTGTTACTCACGCACTCCGCGCGGTTGCCCGACGACGCGACGACGCCGGAACGTGAACAGCAAGCGATTGTCGCTGAGGTCAATCGCAGCCTCGTTTCGCTCAAGCGACAGCATCCGGAGTTGACGTTGTCTCGCACCTGGTTGTGGGGTGAGCCAACAAAGCTGCATGGATTGGCGGCGGTGCTCCGCAAGCGGTTTGCTTGCGACGTGCATGTCGAAGACCCGCTGGTGCTGCCGGGATTGACGTTTGATGCAAGCGACGAGGTTTCCTCGCACGCCTTATTCACTGGCCCGATGGGTTTGCTGTTTGGTCAAGTCGGACGACTGGCCCAGCCGCTCGACTTCTTACATCCGCGTCAGCCAGTCGTGCCGCGCGATCTGCGGAGATTATGGGGCACTGTCGGCAGTGCGACAGCAGCCGCGTTACTCGTCGGAGCCTTCGGGTGGCGCTGGTTCGACGTCAATTCGCTGGAAGCCGAGACGCTCGATCACAAGGAAAAAGCAGCGCAGCTCAAGCAAGACCTGGATGCCGCGGCAGGCATGGTTAAGAACGTGGATTCGATCGGCCGCTGGACCGATCAGCGCGTGGCGTGGCTGGATCGTTTGTTCGAGCTGACCGAGGCGATGCAGGGAACCGATCGCCGCTACCTTCGCAATGTGAATTGTGTGCCAGGATCAGGGGGAGTGGTGGGCACAGTGCGTGGCGGCGGCTTCGCGAAAGAACGGGACGACATCGACGATCTGACCTCGAAGCTGTTGAGCAATGAGGGTGTCTCGGTCGTCCCGCACGAACAGAAGCGGGACGGAGCCGACGGCGACTATCCCTTCAAGTTTGATTTGGATGTGGCCTGGCGGCCGGTGAAGAAGGATTTGAAGAGCGTCAAGAAATAGTCGTCCGGAAGTAAAAAGGTCATCCCATGCAGATGCGCGAAAAACTCTTGGCGGGCGGATTAGCGGCCGTGGTCGCGATTGCCTTCGCTCCCACGCTCTGGTCGTGGTACATCGAGCCGGTTGTGGTCGCGGAGTCTGCTCGAAAGAACGCCGAGTCGCTGCGAAATGACCGCGAATACAAGCAACTACAAGTTTTGACCAAGCAAAGGCAACTCAAGGAGTGGAAGGGCCGCAGCCTCTCTCCCAAGCCGACCGAGGCGGCGACGCAGTATCAGCAGTGGCTGACCGACATGGCCGAGGTGGTGGCTGAGTTCTCGAATGTGTCGATCGTTCCCGATCCACCCCGGACGGCCGCGAATCAACCGTTCGTCGCCATCGGAGCCACGTTGAAAGCGGATGCCACGCTAGCTCAGGTGCGGCTGTTTTTGTTTCGGTTCTTCCAAGCCGATGTGCTGCACAGCATCACGCAATTGAGCCTCGACAGTCCGGCCGCGACCGGCAATCCGAGGCTGGCGGTCGTCATGAAGTTCGAGGCGTTGTCGCTGCGAGACGCTCCGCCGCGCGGGCCGTCGTTGTTCCCCCGCACGGAAATCACGGAAGACTGGCAAGACCCCACGCAACCGCTGACAGTCCGGCATGCCGAAGGATTTCCGACGAAGACGCCGTTCCTGGTTCGCGTCGGCAAACATTACTTCGATGTGACCGAGGTCAGCGGCAACAGTTTGACGCTCACGCCCGATGTGAACTCGATGACTGGCACGGCCAAGAAATCGGTCGCGCTATTGACGGATGAGGTCGTAGAGTTGGTGCCGATCCATCCGGAGTTCTCGAAACGGACGATCGCGAACTTCGATCCGATCCTGAAACGGAACCCTTTCGTGAAGCCAGTGCCATACGCGCCCAAGCTGGAGTTTGTCGGCACGAAGTCGGTCTCGCGCGGTGGGGCGCTCGATCTGCTGTGCCGAGCCACCGGCTTTGATCTGTCGGCGGGTGAGCCGCTCTTCACGCTCGAAGGAGACGCCCCCAGTGGCCTGTCGCTCGATGGACGTTCTGGCAAGTTGACTTGGAAGCCGGGCGACGAACAAGCACTCGGCGACTTCAAGCTGCAAGTGATGGTGAAAGCTTCGGGGCTGCGCGAGGCGCTCGCGGAATCACTGACCGTCACCCTCAAGCAAACGAACTTGCCGCCGAAGTTCGCGCCCGTCAGCGAGCGACAAGCGGTGCTCGGCAAGGAGTTCGTTCTCACGGTCAAAGCAACCGACGAAGATCCGGAAACTAAGCTGACCTATTCGCTCGCCACCGGCGCGCCCGAAGGAGCAAAGATCGACGCCGCGACCGGCGAGCTCAAATGGACTCCTGCAGCCACGCTCGTCCCCGGCCCGGTCAAAGTCACCGTGCAAGTCGCCGACAACGGCAACCCGCCCAACACCGTCAAGCAGGACATCACGATCAACGTCGGCGATGACCTGGCTCAGTTGACGAAGCTGACCGGAATCCTTGAAGTGGACGGCAAGAAGGAGATGCGTCTCTCGGACTTGGCCAACAATCGCTCGCTCGTGCTGCACGAGGGAGACGTACTGCGCTATGCCGACGTCGAAGGGACGATCGTGCGTATCGACAAGAAGGCGATCCTGCTCAAGAAGGACGACGTGCTCTGGCGGTTGGATCTCGGTGAGACACTGAGCCAACTCCGCAAGCTGGAGCCGGCTGCCGCACCGGAATCTCCGAAGAAGCTGGATTGATCGGCGGGTAGGGTGGGACAAGCTCGCTTCGAGCGCCGGCTCACCATTTTTCCGGCTTGATCGCGCTGATGGTGGTGGGCCGGCGCTCGAAGCGAGCTTGTCCCACCCTACGAAATAACGGCTCTTCGCCATTCGTGTTGAAGACGAATTCGTGAGCCGCAAGGCGCTATCCGCGGGTCGAGGAAAAGAACCCGCGGCTAGCGCCTTGCGGCTCACATGACACCGAAATCAACACGAATGGCGGAGAGCCGAAATAACCCAGGGCGATTCGGTAATCTGCGAGGTTTGCCGCGAACGTCGCCGACATTTCCGATTCGGTTTGTCTCACCAGCCTGTGAAAATTTGCCGATAACGAAGAGATGACGGGTCGTGTCGATCCCGGAGGGTGCGCGGAGCGTACCGCCGGAAATCGCCGCTACGCAGACATGACGTCTGCGAATAGACCCATCGGCAAGGAGGCTGCCTTGAAACCGCGACGACTGAGATGGATCGGTTTAGGACTGACGGCAATTACATGCTCGCTGAGCGTGTGGCATGCGGAGTTCCTGTCGGCCGATGTGAAGCTCTTCGGCAAGAAGGCGGGAAAGCCAGCGGCCACACAGCCCAACCCGTCCGAGCAAGCCGCTCAACAAGCTGCCACCGAAGCCATCCTGCAGAACAACGCGGCCCCCATCTCCAACGACAAGTCAATCAAACTGAATTACTTCAGCAAGACTTGGGGCGACGTGCTGCGCGATGTCGCGCAGCAGAGCAGCCGGCAGTTGATCATGGATAAGGTGCCACCAGGACGATTCTCTCGCAGTGACTGGAGCCGCTATTCCGTCAGCGACACACTGAAGATTCTCAACCGCGAATTGGAACCGAAGGGCTTTCGCATTCTTGAACGGGGACAGTACCTCGATCTCGTCTTCCTGCGCGATGCGCGCAGCGAATACGCGCGGCCGGTCGTGAGCAACGGCACGCCGGCGCTTGCGGATGTGGATTCCAACAACGCTGGCGAGGCAGCGTCTCGGAAGCTGCCCAAGGAGACGACGGCGAGCAAGACGGCAAGCCCGAAGCGCAACAGCATGATCCAGCAAGTTGCGCATGATGAGATGGATGACGATGACGGCCAAGAAGAGGATCTCGAAATTGCGGAACCGACTCGCCGTTGGGTCGCCGTCTCATTGAAGCATCAGTCGGCAAGGAATGTTTCGCGATCGCTGTATCAGGCATTCGAGCAAGACGCCGAGCTGATCGACCAAGGACCAAACGGCCTGCCCGGCTTCGTGGTCTGGAGAGACGCGCCAACAACGAACCGGAATCCAGCCGCCTCACGCCTGCCGAAAGGGGCACCCAAGCGTGTCGCTCGCTTCGCCGTTGGCGTGGATACGAAAGGTGAGCGTCTATTGATCGACGGTCCGCCTTCCGAGATCACGGCGATCAAGAATCTGGTGATGAAACTCGACACGGTCTCGAATGCCGGCGACGCCAGCGTGCGACTTGTCTCCACGAAACGCGATGCCCATGAAGTTGCTCAGACGCTCAACTCCGCGATCAAGCAGTTGGCTCAGGCCCGTGCTGTAGATGGGACGGACGAGACTGAACTCGCGCAAGCGGAAACGCCGGCCAATGCCAAAAAGAAAAAGGCGGCCAAGAAGAAGCCTGCATCCAAGCCGGCGGCTCCGACCAATCCCGCCGATCCCAAGCAACCGAGCGATGCCGGTGAAATGGAAGCGACGACGGACAAATCGAATTCGCCGACGATCAGCGGTCCGCTCAAGGGGGATGTCACGGTCGAAGAACTGGGTGATGTACTGATCTTACGCGGCAATGAGGCGGACGTCGAAGCGGTCATGAAGCTGATCGACCAAATCGGAACGATGCTGGCCGGCTCGGTTCCCGACGTGAATGTGCGGCCCTTGAAGCATGTCGATGGCGAATCGATGGCGGACTTGCTGACCACCGTTTACGAACGATTGAATCGCTCGCGTGGCCGTTCCTCGACCGATCAGTCGCAGCA
>SXKJ01000159.1 GCA_005778115.1 Planctomyces sp.
ATTCCTCCCGTTTGGATTCAACGGACTTCGTCATCGCCATCTCATGTCCCTCCTTGACGTTGCTCAACTCGCGAACATCCATTTCCGCAGCGGCAGACTACTCAAGACACAACAAACAGGGAATTCCTGTTATGCACCCTTAAGCGACGTCGGTGAAGCCTTCGGCTCGTCACGCGGAGCGGTGACGGCTACGTATCACCGCTGCGAATTTCGCGAAAGGTTCGTTCGCAGCCTTTGATCATGTACTCGAAGTCGTTGCCTGCCTGCATCCATTGGACTCCGCATTCAATCAGAGTCTTCGCGAACTGCGGATTCGCTCCTAGCCCTGAGCCGAGAAACTTGCCCGCCGCCTTCGCCTTGGTCGCGATGGTTCGGATCGCGTTCAGGACGTCTGGATGCGTCGTCTCGCCCAGGCGTCCCATCGAACCGGATAGGTCTTGTGGTCCCATCACCAGCGAATCGAGTCCTTCGATCTTGAGCACCTCGTCGATTTCGGCCAGCAGTTCGACGGTCTCGACTTGAGCCGTGACGAAGACATCGCGATTGGCCTGAGCCAGATAGGCCTGTTGCTCCAGGCGGCCGTACTGCATGGGGCGTCGCGGCCCAAAACCGCGCGTGCCCAGCGGCGGATACCGGCAGGCGGACACGAATTCGGCCACTTCTTTCGCGGAGTACGAACGCGGAAGAATGATCCCCTCGGCGCCGGAGTCCAGCACGCGCTTGATCCATGCGACATCGTTGTTCGGCACGCGAACGAGTGAAGCAACACCACCCGCACGAGCGGCGATTAAGTGACCGAGCATTGACTCAGTCGTCATCGCGTTGTGCTCGAGGTCGATCCAAATGAAATCGACGCTACCCGCGATCGCCTCGGTGATGGTCGGATCGGTCATCGTGATCCCGGCACCGAGCACGATCTCACCGGCCCGCAGCTTGTTCCGCATTTTTTGGATGTGTGTGCTGATCATGATGTCCTTTGCAAAGTTGATTGTTCGTAGTGACCCGATTCATCGGGTCAAGGTCGCACGTTTGACCCGATCAATGGGGTCACTACAAGCGCAGATGGCGGCATTGAAGCGTGGCACGACCTCGGTGGCGAACAACTCCAAGCTGCGGAGCCAGCGCTGACGATCGTCCCAATCGTGGGCGACCAGCACGAGCGAGCCGAACGGACCGATTCGCTCGCGAAGCTGCAACAACCTTAAAGCCACATGATCGGGATCGCCGGCGATGATGACCTCATCCAGGAAGTAATCGAGATTGCAGTCGGTGTCGCGTTGCGAAGCGTCGCGTTTCCACATCGAGACGCCGTTGGGAGCCGTCGCCTGTGTCAGATCGAGGATGTATTGAATGCACGAGCCGAGCGAGTTGGTTCGGACGATGCGCCGCGCCTCGTCCGCCGAATCCGCGACGAAGACATTGCGAGAGACGGCCCAATCGGATGGCTGAGCAACACGGCCAGCGGTCGCGGCGGCTTGCGTGTACGTCTTCCATTGTTCGGCCAAACTGTCCGCGTGGAGCATGTGGTGACTGATGAAGCGGAAGCCACGTTCGGCCGCCTTCTGCAATCCGACCGACGAGCGGCTAATGCTCGGAACGTAGATCGGCGGATGTGGCTGCTGGAACGGCTTGTGGAGACGTCCGACTCCAAACTTCGGATGCAGATGGTCTTTCATCCGGACGTTTCAAAACTGTCCCTCGATGTCGATGGGGACATCCCCTTGCCACAACTTCAGAATCATGTCGATCGCTTTGGAAACGCGAGTGGCCGTGTTTTTGGGATGCGTTCCGAAGATCTCCATGTCCGTCCGGATGGCTCCTGGCGCGAAGCAGGGTTGAGTCGCCCGTGCGATAAGTGATCGAGAAACGCCAGGCGGCCGGCGACATGCACCGGATGGTGATACTGCAAACAAACGGCAGCCGGTCCGATTCGAATGCGTTTCGTCAGGTCGAGCACCTTCGCCAGAAAGATCTCCGGCATGACGATGTTTTCAACGCTTGACGAATAGTGCTCGCCGACCCAGAAGTCGTCGAAGCCGAGTTCCTCGCACTTGACCGCCAGTTCGAAGTTTTCGTCGAGGCACTTAGCCAACGGCTTCGTGGGATCGTGAATCGGCATCAGGAACATCCCGAGACGCAGCGGTTAAGCGTTGGTCATAGGTTCTTCTAGAAGCGAGTTCGAGCCCAACCCGCTGTCGATCGACGGTTGGTTCTCCAAGCCGGTGCGCATCGACGCGCTGCTGCAAGCGGTGCGAGCCGAACACGACACGCCTGCCGCTGTCACGGTTTAATCCCGTCAAGTACAACCCACAGCGTGAATCGACGATGCGCAAAAACTGGCCGACTACTTTGTCACAGCTTGGATTTGCAGTAGCCACGCTCGCCAGAGCGTGGAAACCGTTCAACGATTTCCCCACGTTCTGGCGAACGTGGCTACCTAGAGAACTCAAATCCATGAGTTCGACACAGCGCTACAGCTTCACTTCCTTCAGCTTCTGAATCTCTTGCTGCAAGGCGGTTACGGGTTGCAACGCCTGATCGGCCGCTTGCTTGGCCGAGGCGAATTTGTCTTCGATCGGCTTCATTGCGGCGGTGAGCTCGGCAAATTTGGCATTCGAGGCCGTGAGCACGACCACAGCGGCAGCGGCTCTCTTTTCCATTTCGGCGACGACGACTTTGGCTTTCTCAACAGCGCCCGCCTTCTCGGCCAAAACGGTTTTCATGGCGGTCAGGCTGGCCGTTTGCTTTTCGAGCACCGTCTTGAGCATCTCGGCCGCGGCGGCGAGTTCTTTATCGGTCGGAGCTTTGGCCGCAGCTTCGGCTCCCTTCGCTTGAGCTTCCTTGAGCGCCGGCAACGCGGCTTCGAGACCAGCGATGGTCGTGGTAATTGCGGCGTGCTCGGCAGTCGCGGCCGTCAGCACTTGCTTGGCGGCGGCGACGGCGGCGTTTTCGTCATCAACCGCTTTCTGCGAAGCGACGACCACTTGCTGGGCGGCGGCGATGTCGGACTTCATCTTGTTGACGGCTCCCAGTGCTTCTTCCGACGCGGCGACCAGCGGTGCGGCGAGAGCTTGTTTCTCGCTGAGGATTCGCAACTTCGTGGCGAATTCGATCTCGGCAGTCCAACGGACGACTTGCTGCTGCGAGGCGGCGAGCTTGGCGTTTGCGGCATCAGCCACGGCTTTCGCGGCAACCGCTTTTTCGGTCATCGCTTTATCGGCAGCAGTCAAATCGGGAATCGTCTTCTTGACCGCTTCGAGCGCGACGTTGCTGTCGGTGATGAGTTTCTCCTGTGCGGCGAGTTGCTCCTTGCCCTTGGTCAGTTCGACCAATTTGTCGGCGACGACCTTCTTGTTGTTGGTGAGCGTGGCGGCGCGATTTTCGAGCAGTGCTTTCAGCGCGGTGACGGCGGCGGCGATCTCTTTGTCTTCGGCGTTCTTCGTGGCGGCTTCGGTTCCCTTCGCGACCGAATCCGTCAACGCCGGGACGACTGGATCGAGCGTCGCGATGACCTTGGCAGCGGCATCGTGAGCGGCTTGCGCGGCGGCGATGGCAGCCTTACTCGTCACGGTGGCGGCGGTCGTGTCGGTGACGACCTTTGTCAGCTCAACCATCTTGGTGTTGGCCGTGTTGAGGTCAGTCGTGGCTTTCACTGCTGCGGCTTGAGCAGCGGTGTAGCCGTCAGTCGCGGCCTTTGCCTCGGTGGCCGTCGCTTGCACGGCCGCGTTCGCGGCGGCGAGTCGTTCTTCCAGCGTCGGCGGATTCGGCGTCAGGTCGCCAATCTTTGCGCCGTCAACGGCGTTCCAAACTCGAATCGCTCCGGTCCAGTCGGCTCCAATGACGCGGTTGGTTTCGTTGCAGATCGCACAGGCTAGCGAGATGTCACCCATGGCTTCGAAGGCTCGAACCGCGGTGCCGTTCTGGTCCCATATCTTCACGACGCGGTCGCGGCCAGCGGAAATGATCCGACCATCGCGAGCGAAATCGACCGAGGAGGCTCCAGCTCCGTGTGCTCCCCAGCCTTTGACGTTGCCGCCGTTTTCCATTTCCCAGAGTCGGACGGTCGTGTCTTCGCTGCATGACGCGAGGATGTTCGAATCCAGCCGCCACGAGAAGCCGGTGATCATCGCGTTGTGGGCTTTAAGTGTGTGGAACTCACGGCCGGTCTCGGCCTCCCATACGAAGACGCCACCGTTACGGTCGCCGGTCGCCAGCAGCACACTGTCAGGAGCGAACGCCAGCGAGGTGACCCAGTCAGTGTGCTTCTTAGACTCCCACAGTTTCGAGCCATCGGCGATTGAGTACACACGAATCATCTTCGCGGAGCCACCGAGCGCGATCAACGATTGATCGGGCGAGATGTCGGCCGCCAACACGGTATCGAGTTCATCACCAACTTCGGTGACTCGTTCGCCGGTTCTGACGTTGAAAATCACAACTTTGCCTTGAGCGGCGGCGTGTCCGCCGGCGGCCATCAATAGACTGCCGCTGCGACTGAACTTGAGAACCTGCGGAATCCCTTCCGGGTACGGCAGCACGCCCACCAATTCGAGCGTTGCCGTGTTGTAGAGCAGCACTTGTTTTTGCCCCGGCACGGCCGCGAGTGGTGACCAGGGATTGACCGCGAGGCTGGTGATTGCGGTTGTTGTGCGCGTCTTGATAACCGGAGCGAGGCTCATGCGTCCCGGCATCGGCGGCGGACCTTCCGGACGCACAGTCGGGGCAGCGGAGAGCTTCAAATCTACTTTCGGTTTCTTGCTGGTGAGCGCCTTGCTGCCGGTCGTTTCGAGGGCACCGCCGTCGATCCAGCTTTTGATGACCGCCAGCATGTCCGCCGGCAGCTTGTCGCTGTTGGGGGGCATCTTCGGCTCTTCTTCGTGGTTGATGACTTTCCACAAAATGCTCGCACCGGAGTTTCCCGGATCGAAAATCTCGCCCGATCCGCCGCCCGTCTTCACCGCCGTGAAGTTCGACAGATCGAGGCCGCCGCTCTTCTTGTCCGTGTTGTGACAGCTCAAGCACTTGGCTCGCAGAATTGGCAGGACGTGGTCAACGTAGGTGACCTTCGGCGCGTCGGCCGCCACGACGGTGGATGCTGAAGTCGCCAACAGACCGCAGGCCAGACCCGCGACACCAAACCAAGAGAAAAACTTTGCTGCCATGACTGGAACTCCCAACAAATTAGGTTGGCTCTCCGAGCCGACCGTTCTGAACTGACTCTTTCGAACCACAGGGTCGGGTCAGAGACTCAACCTACGAAACTCGTCACATTCCAAAAACTCTTCGCCACTTCGTCTATCGGTCTCGACCGGCAGATTTTGCAGGTTGGCCCCGTGAGCTTGCCCGACTGCTCTGTTTGGCCCGATCCGACGAACCGGACGAAACCAATCGACTCTCATAATCCACAACGATCCACTTCTTTCCCTTGGGGACGACTCGATGCCCTTCGGCTTCGAGCCGTACCTTTAAGACTTCGACGCCGCCGGGAAACTTCGGATTGAGTTCGCCACCTGTCTTCAAAGTTCGCCAGTAAGGCGTAATCCGCTTAGCCCCTGCGGCCTCCGCCTCGTCGGCCGCGTGCGCCGCGATCCAGGCGAAGATGCCGCAACACATCGGGCAGGCCATCGTCGTGTAATGCCTCTGGGCGACCTTTGTCTGAATCTCCCTGGTGGTGATGAGCCGTCCCTTCGGGACCGACTTCATGATCTCGTCCACTTCGACCGGAGCCGGAATCGCACACGTCCCCTCGCCCCAGCGTTTTGACATCTTCCTCTCGATCACCGAGACCTTTGGCAGGCCCTTGCTGTCGTGGAGCTTCTCTCGCCAAGTTTTGCGTGGCTTTGCCATGCGGGCGCTACCTCGCGATCAGTGATTGAACACGAACTCTCGCGAGTTCAGCAGCGACCAGAACACATCTTCGAGAACGGGCTTCGGATCTTTCTCGTTCACGAGCACTCCGTTGAGGGCGGCCAACTCCTTTTCAGTTGGCCTGCGAGTCAGCGTGCGGAGGTACATTTCTTCGATGATCTGTGGCGGGGTCTTCCCCTCCTTCAAGCGGACGTCGATAAGGCCCCCTTGTTGGATTTTGCTGTTGACCGTGTCGCCGTTGAGCAGGTGCAGGGCCTGCGACAGGTTCGGTTCCATCTTCACTTCGCACGAGCACACGCTGTCGCGAGTGGCTCGGCCGAAGGTCGTCAGGAAGTACGTCGAGGTGTTTCCGTCGGCGATCTGAACGGCTCGCGAGCCGAGCGGCAGGCCGCCGAATTTGTCTTTGGTTTGCGTCGACAGCGTGATGCAATCCAGCAGCACTTCCGAGCGAATGCGCCGCAGCGTCGCGTGCGAGAAGTTGCGATCGTCCAGCGCGTTCGTCTCGTTGGTCTTGGTCGAAAGCTGATAGATGCGGCTAGTGCAGATGTCGCGGACCAGCTTCTTGAAGTCGTAGTTGTACTCGGTGAATTTCTTACCGAGTTCGTCGATCAGTTCGGCATTCGACGGTGGGTTGCTGACTCGCACGTCGTCGACCTGATCAATGATCCCTTGGCCGAAAAAGTGCGACCAAACGATGTTGGCCAGGTTCTTGGCGAAGTATGGATTCTCCTTCGAGGCGAGCCAAGTGGCCATGACTTCGCGGCGGTCCTTGCCGGCGACATCGGGCACTTCGGCACCGAGGAATTTCGGTTTCATCTGCCGTCCGCCGACTGGATGAGCCACCTCTCCGCCACCCGCGTTGAAGATGATGATCTCTCGCGGGTCTTCGCCTTGCTTGCGACCAATCTGCGAGAAGAAGGCGGCGAAACTGTAGTAATCGTCCATCGTCCAACGGTCAAACGGATGGTTGTGGCATTGAGCACATTGAAGCCGCATCCCCATAAAAACCTGAGCGACATTTTCGGAGGTCTTCAGTGTGTCTCGTTCGATCTGGTAGTAGTTGGTCGCGGCGTTCGCGAACGTGCCTCCCTTTGCCGAGAGCAGCTCGCGAACCATTTGGTCCATCGGCATGTTCTTGGCGACTCGCTCTTGCAGCCATTCGTAGTAGCGAAGCATCGGCTTCGTGGTGATCTGCTGGTTCGTGCGGATTTGCAGCAACTCAGCCCACTTCATCACCCACATTTCGACGAACTCTTTGCGGCCGAGCAGTTCATCAACGAGCGCGTCCCGCTTTTTTGGGTCGGCGTTTGCCATGAATTTGGAGTACTCCTCGACGGTGGGCAGGACGCCGACGATGTCGAGGAAAGCGCGGCGAACGAATTCCTCGTCAGTGCAAAGCTCGCTGGGGTTGATCCGCAGCCGCTTGAGCTTCTCGTAGACGAGATGATCGACATAGTTGTTCTCCGGCAGTTGCGGAGTGTTGTATTGAAAGCCCTTGGGCAACGTGATGAAGTGCGAGCCGACGGTGTGCGTCTCGAAGCGAGCCATCAGGAACGCCTCGCCGCGCTTGCCGGCCGTGACGAGACCTTGCTGCGAAACGGCGGCCGACGTTTCATTATTCGTCATGAAGAACGCCAGCGAGGTGACGTCTCGATCGGTACCGTCGGAATACTTCGCTCGGACGGTGATCTGCTGCGTCGAACCTTCGCCATCAAGCACCGCATTCGGCGGATATAGCTCGACGGCCAGCACCTTCGGCACTTCTCCCACATCGTTTGGAGCACCCGCTTCCAGCCAACGGATCGTTGTTTGATTCAGTTCGCTGGTAGGCTCGTATCGCTTGCCGCCGGTGTGGGGCACGACGCCAGTGTTTTTCTCGACCATCAAACTTTCAGCAGGCAAGGCGAGATTGATGCGGCGGCCGCTCATTTCGCGAGTCAGGCGATAGTGATCTCCATCCGGATCGAAGCCGAACAGCGAGAGTCGAAAGCCGTCTTTGCCACGAGCGGCTCCGTGACATGATCCGGTGTTGCAACCGGCCTTCATGAACACCGGCATGACATCCAGCTTGAACGAGATCGGACGATCGGCCGTCGCTTGTGCGACCTCGACCGGAACAACGACCGACTTGCCGCCGAAGTCCACTTTCAGTTCGGTCTTCCCATCGGCGACCGGGTACATCGTGTGATTCTCAAACTTCACGAACGCCGGATTGGCGAACGCGAACGTGGCGGTCTTGGTGACGTCGCGAGTGATCCCATCCGCATACGTCGCCTGCACGACGATCGACTGCCGATCCCGAATCGTGTTGATATGCGCATTCGGCGGATACACGGCGATGGAAACCGGCACCGGCTCTTGAGCGATGGCACTCGACGCAGCCAAGCCGCCGGTCAAAAGGAACGCCGCCAAACTTGAAAAAGTCTTGGGAAATTGCATTTCATCACCCTTCAAACGCGTGTCGATTCGAATGTTTTCGGGAACGATCAACTCCGCTGATTGACGCTAATCAATGAGACTCTTCCTAGCGAAAATCAGTGCCAATGAGTATTCCGAATTGTGGTCACTTTGCAGCAGGTTGTCCGGCCTTCGCTTTCGCATCCTCACGCAGTTGTTCCAGCCGGCTGAGTCGCTTTGGCGGAGCAGTGGCAACGGGCATTGGTGCAGGAGCCGCAGCGGCGACTGCTGGTGCTGGCATTGGTGCTGGTGTGTTTGGCTTAGGAGGCAGAGGCACGTCGATGCGGAGTTCGGCTCCGCCGACGTTGTGCGTGACCGGTTCGCCGTTGGCCGTGATTGTCACAACGCCGAAGATCCCGTGCTTGCCGGCGGGGCTGTCTTTCTCAGTCGTGACCTTGAAGACCAGTTCCTTCGTGTCCTTTGTGAACTGCAACGGAGCAGAGACGACTTTGTTTGGCAGAGCGACGAGTTGCACGTTCGCGTTCCCCTCGAACGGCGTCGCGACTTCAACCTTGCAGACCACCTCGGTCGGTTGGCCTTGTTCGACGGCCGCTCGCTGCATGGCGAAGGTGACCCACGGGGCGGTCACTTCGAGGTTGCCGAGTTGCGTTGAAGAATAGGCCGCTCCACCGATTTCAGCAGAGCCTAGAACGAAGACTCGCCACTTGCCGACCTGTGCGTTGCCCGCCGCGTTGAGAGGGTACAGCACTTCGTTCTGTCCTTCGGGGATTGTGACCGACGGGGCGGCTCCGATGCCGGGCGGGGCGAATGGGAACTGAAGGGTGATCGGAGCCTTGAAACCCTCTTTGCGAGTGGCCACGACCTTGAGTTGCATTGAGCCGTTTTGGGTAAGCGGAACTTTCGGCTCGACCAAGTCGATCTTGAAAGGCAATTCATCAACGACCGCGACGGCCAAGCGATCAACGTCGCGCCACGAATACATCGACTGGCCGGGGGCCGCGATGATGAACTCGGCACGATTGAAGAACCCGCCGCGAATGGCTGGGTTGTCGGCATGTCGGCCGATGAAATCGACCAGCTTGCCGTCGAGCGGTGCGTCGGCGGTCGCCTCAAAGACAACGGGCATCGACGCGAGGTTTTCAGCCATCGGCTCGGTGACGATCGAGATGCCGGCCGGCATCCCCTGCGGTTCGAGCAACAGTTTGCCTCCGAAGTTCGCTCGGCTGGCGTTAATGATCGTGCCGAAGCGGTTCCCCTTCGCGACATAAACTTGGCGACGGTATTGGCCGTAGCGCTCGACCTGCGGAATACTCAGTTGCAGCGACGGCACAACGCCTGTGAATTCGACGCGGTAGACGAAACCCGGTCCGCCACGTTGCAAGTGATCGGTGACGCTCAGCAGGTATTCGCCGTCGGCGGGGATTGTCACTCGGAAGTAACTGTCCGGGCCGCGCGAGTCATCGTTGCTGACAATCCCGCCTCCTTGCGCGTTGTAGAGAACCATCACCGGATCGACCGCTGAGCGGATGCGGCGACCATAGCATTCCACCTCAAAAACTTGCCCTTTGGTCGCGGTGAACTTGAAGAAGTCGATGTCCCCCGGCTCCTGCAAGATGCCGTTGAAGGCGTTCGGAAGGGTGGCTGGCGTTGCTTGAGCGACCACATTGTTCGGTTCGACTTCGAGTGAATTGCCTTGTTCAAACAAGCGGAACGGATTCGGTGACGGAGAGATCTCGGCACCGGCAGTCGCGAACAGGCCAGTGAACTCATTGCTGGGTGCCGTCGGCAATTTGAACTTCTGCACGAACTCGCCGGCCGGATCGCCGAGGAATTTGGCGTCGACCTCTTCGCCCAGCTTTCCGCCAGCGGGATAAACCGCCAATGGACGAGGGAACGTGCCGATGTGCAGACGATAGTTGCTGCCTCCTCCGTAAGCGGTCTCACGGATTTGGACGACGTACTTGCCATCCTCTGGCGCGACGATCGAGGCGACGGAATCTTGATTGACCAGCGGCGTGTCATCGGCGGCCGACAACTCGAACCGCTTCATGTCGAGAATCGCGACATACGGATCGAACAGCGCTGAACCCAGTCGCATCGCTTCGACCTCGGCGCAAATGCGTTGTCCCTTCTTGGCGTCGACGATGTAGTAATCGACATCCTCGCCGCCGATGGTCCCGACGACCGTTTGATTCAGCGTGATTGGCTGCGGCTGATCGAAGAAGTTGTTGGGTTCCTTCTCGTCGACCTGCGGCAAAGCACCGACGTAAAACGTCCGGTAATCCGAGATTCCGGTCTTCGTTCGCACCTGAGCGACATGCTCGCCGAGCCGACAGTCGGGCGCGATCTTGACGGTCGCCTTGCAGTTGTTGGCGTCGACGGTCTCGACCTTCACGACCTCAAAGCCAGGCGAGTAGAAGAGGATCTGCTGGCCGTCACCAAGCTGCGACCCACTGAAGGTCATCACCGCTTCGGTGCCACGCTGAGAGCCGCGCGGACTGATGATGCTCAGTCGAGGCGAAGCAGCGAAGAGGGACGTCGCACTGCAAACAAGAGCGAACGCGGCGATGAACGCACGTCGGAACATGGAATTCCTCCGACCAAGCAAGAGAAATCAAAGAGACCCAGGCGAGCGGGTGCTTCGGGTCACGGGCAGGATTGTAACCGGTGGGTATAGCCGCAGAGGACGCGGAGTTGAAAAATCTCTGCGTCCTCTGCGTGTTCGTTTTCAATACAAAAACTAAGCGAGCAATTCCTTGCGGACCTTGCCTCCATCGACGATTTCGATCGGGCGATCGCCGGGAGCCATCAGCTCCTTGTCGGCGACGATTCCCAGGCAGTGGTAAATCGTCGTGGCCCAATCTTCGACACCGAGAGCGTCTTCTTCCGGTTCGCTGGCGGTCGAGTTCGACGAGCCGTAAACGATTCCCGGCTTCATGCCGCCGCCGGCGAAGACGACGCTGAAAACTTTCGGCCAGTGATCGCGGCCAGCAGTCGCGTTGATCTTCGGCGTGCGGCCGAATTCCGAGGCGATGCAGACCAGCGTGTCCTTCAGCAGACCACGACCATCAAGGTCAGAAATGAGCTGCGCGTAGGCCTGATCGAATGCTGGCAACTGGCTGCGGATACTGCCATTGATGTTGTCGTGCATGTCCCAGCCGCCGTAGGTCAGCGTCACGAACCGCACACCCGACTCAACCAATCGGCGAGCCATCAGCATGCGCTGGCCGGCGGTGTTGCGACCGTAAGCGTCGCGAATCGGCGACGGCTCGGCGTCAATGTTGAACGCCTCGCGAGCATCGACCGACGACACGAGTCCGTAGGCTCGTTGATAGAACGTGTCGACCGCGTCGAGTGAGTCGGATTTCTCCTTCGTTTTGAAGTGATCGTTGACCGTGTCGAGGATCGTGCGTCGCCGAGTAAAGCGGGTGTCGTCGACACCGCCCGGCAGTTTCAGGTCGCGGACGGTGAAGCCGTTCGCGGCCGGATCGGAGCCGAGGCTAAACGGGGCGAACGACGAACTGAGGTAGCCGGTGCCGGCGAACTCATTCGGTTGCCCAGGAATGCAGACGTACGGCGGCAGATTCTTGCGTGGGCCAAACTCGTGCGAGACCACGCTCCCCATGCTGGGAAACTGCAACGCTGGGCTGGGTCGATAGCCGGTAAACATGTTGTGAGTGCCACGCTCGTGGGCCGCCTCGCCGTGCGTCATTGAGCGGCAAATCGTCAGCTTGCTGGCGATTTGCGCCGTCTTCGGCATCATCTCGTTGACGAACGTGCCGGAGACGTTTGTCTGGATCGAGTTCATCGGGCCGCGGTACTCAATCGGAGCATACGGTTTTGGGTCCCAGGTCTCCTGGTGAGCCGCGCCGCCGGGCAAATAGATGAAAATGACGGACTTGGCCGTCCCCTCTTTGCTCTCGTATTTCTTGATGTCGGCCTTGGCCTTCAAGGCGAAGTACTCGGCAAGCGTCAGGCCGATGCCTCCGCAGAAGCCCACTTGCAGAAAGTCACGGCGTGAAGGACGCATTCCCATGAACGAAACTCCTTGGTCTGTTGGCTCTGCGGGTTGCAGAGCCGGTAGGTCTTCAAAGGATACAAGCCCGATGAGCACCGGCAGGTCTGAAGTTATCAGAGCGTTGTAGGCAGGTTGTGTAGAGGCCGGCACTCTGGAGGGAACTCACTGGCAGATACCGGTCATATCGGCGAGCCCCCATGAGTCGGGCAATAGGGGAACGTCTCCACCCCCAAAGTGTCAAGGGGGAGCCCTTAAACTTCCACCAAGTTCCGTCGTTCGGCCAAGAACTCGGAGCGATTCGAGGACTTTGATCAGCCGGTCGAAGTTTTTGCCGTCACGAACGGTATCACCGCCACTTCCGCCTGTGGCGATCACGGTACCGTTGGGACCGAAGGCAGGGCCGCTCAAGAGCTTCGACACACCTGTGGGATTGCGCCCCCAGTCCTACTTCTACTGTCCGTTGGTCTTTATCGAATCTAAGTTTTTGTGGGACAGTCTCTTCAGGGTTTTATTGAACCAGGAGGGGAGTTTGCCATGGACGGGCGTTTTGAGGTTCGGCGTGCGGAGTTGTTGGCACAGGCAC